>JBFMCM010000178.1:0-8456 GCA_040754355.1 Chloroflexota bacterium
CAGGGCTTTTTCGGTCTGGTAGATGAGACTGTCGGCGTTGTTGCGGGCGTCAATGAGTTCGCGGCGCTTCTTGTCTTCGGCCTCGTAGCGCTTGGCCTCTTCCACCTTCCGGGCAACATCTTCCTTGCTCAAGTTGGTGGAGGCGGTGACGGTCACTTTCTGCTCGCGGCCGGTGGCCTTGTCCTTGGCGGTCACGTTCAGGATGCCGTTGGCGTCAATATCGAAGGTGACTTCGATCTGCGGGATGCCGCGCGGGGCGGGCGGGATGCCGTCCAGGCGGAAGCGGCCCAGGGACATGTTATCGCCAGCCATCTGGCGCTCGCCTTGCAGGATGTGGATGTCCACGGCGGTCTGGCTGTCGGCGGCGGTGGAGTAGGTTTCGGTCTTGCGCACCGGGATGGTGGTGTTGCGCTCGATCATCTTGGTCAGGACGCCGCCAAGGGTTTCCACGCCCAGCGAGAGCGGGGTCACGTCCAGAAGGAGGATGTCCTTGACTTCACCGCCCATTACACCAGCCTGGATGGCCGCGCCGACCGCGACAACTTCGTCGGGGTTGACGCCCTTGTTGGGCTCCTTGCCGTCGGTGAGTTTGCGGACCAGTTCCTGCACCATCGGCATACGGGTGGCCCCACCGACGAGCACCACTTCGTCGAGGCTGCCGGCTTTCAGGTTGGCGTCCTTCAAGGCGTTTTCGAAGGGGGTGCGGCAGCGGTTGAGCAGGTCTTCGGTCATCTGCTCGAACTTGGCGCGCGTCAGTTTGAGCACCAAGTGCTTCGGTCCGTTGGCGTCAGCGGTGATGTAGGGCAGGTTGATTTCGGTCTCCATCATGCTGGAGAGTTCGATCTTGGCCTTCTCGGAGGCCTCGCGCAGGCGCTGGAGCGCCTGGCGGTCCTGGCGCAGGTCAATGCCTTCCTGCTTCTTGAACTCGTCCGCGGCCCAGTTGACGATGCGCTGGTCCCAGTCATCGCCGCCCAGGTGGGTGTCGCCGTTGGTGGACTTGACCTCGATGACGCCTTCGCCCACGTCCAGGACGGACACGTCGAAGGTGCCGCCGCCCAGGTCGAAGACCAGGATGGTCTCGTTCTTCTTCTTGTCGAGACCGTAGGCCAGGGCGGAGGCGGTAGGTTCGTTGATGATGCGTTTCACGTCCAGACCGGCGATGCGCCCGGCGTCCTTGGTGGCCTGGCGCTGGCTGTCGTTGAAGTAAGCCGGGACGGTGATGACGGCCTCGGTCACAGACTGGCCGAGGTAGGCTTCGGCGTCGGCCTTGAGTTTGGCAAGCACCATGGCCGAGATTTCCTGCGGGGTGTATTCGCGGTCCGTGACCGGGATTTTCACGCGGGCTTCGTTCTGCGAACCTTCGATTACTTGAAAAGGCACCATCTTGCGCTCGGTCTCCACCTCATCGAAACGGCGGCCCATAAAGCGTTTGATGGAATAGATGGTGTTTTCCGAGTTGATCACAGCCTGGCGTTTGGCGGTTTGACCCACCATACGCTCGTTGCTCTTATTGAAAGCCACCACCGACGGGCACAGCCGCCCGCCCTCCGCGGTGGTAATGACAGTGGGCTGTCCGCCTTCCATGACGGCCACCACGCTATTGGTGGTGCCGAGGTCAATGCCGATGATTTTTCCCATAGCAATACTCCTTATGAGGATGGAACGCAAAGAGCGCGGAATAGTTCAGACGCCACAAGGATACCGCGCGGGTGCAAGAAAAACGTTAACAGAGTATAGAAATCTTATTGGTTGCATGAAATGACTATACATGGTGGAGATGGCGGGAATCGAATATCATCCCCTTATGGGGGCCCCGTCCGAACAAAAAAGCGCGCCTATCAAAAGCGCGCTCTTCAGTGGAGATGGCGGGAATCGAACCCGCGTCCGAAAGAATCGACCCTCGGAAATCTACGAGCGTAGCCGGTTGAGGTTGTCGCCGCAGGTCACTCAGCCAGCAAACTTGACCTGCAGCCAGCCGCCAGGCCCGAAGGCCCTCTTTCACGCAGTCAGCGGCGTCGTGCGCGGCACTCTGCCCATTGTGACGCCCAATCCCTTCCCGGGGCGGAGGTCGGGGCGGGTGGACGCGGTCTCATCGAAGGAGACCGGCCGTTACGATCTCTACTGCTTACGCAGCGAGGGGCATAGCGGCGTAGGAAGTGCGGTTGGCACTTGATTGTTTGCGCTGGTTTTACGAGTTCGGCGCCTCTCGGCTCGCATTCCGGGGCCAGCCTCTCCCGTCGAAGCCTGTCATCCCCGATAACGGGGGCTTCCCAAAACAACAGGGGCTGCCCGAGTAATTGGATTATAGCATAAACGAACATGATATACTCGGCCTGAAATTACAGCCTATTGGCAGTATCCCCCTACAAGGAAGATGTGACTATCGGAACCGGGCAGGGCTATTCTATGCAGACCTGCCGGTAAGGTGAAAAAGTGCCGGAATTAAACGAAGAAGAAACATTGGCGCACGCCTCCCACGGCGACAAGGAAGCCTTTGGTGTCCTCTACGAACGCTATGTCGAGCGGATTTTTAACTACGTCTATTACCGCACCGGCAATGTCCACGACGCAGAAGACCTGACCGCCCGTGTTTTCTATCGCGCCCTGCATCACATCCAGAACTACACGGATCGCGGTGTGCCGTTCTCGGCATGGTTGTACCGCATTGCCCACAACCTGGTCGCCAACTGGCACCGCGATCGTTCCCGGCATCAGGAGATCCCGCTTTCCGACGCGCCGACTCTCCACTACAAGGGCGCGGCCCCCGAGGCTGTCGTTGTACAAACTCAGGACCAGGAAGCATTGTTGCGGATCATTCGCCGCCTTCCACCCGAACGGCAGCACCTGCTCATCTTGAAATTCGTGGAACATATGTCGAATGCCGAGATTGGTGCGATCATGGGGCGCAGCGAAGGCGCAGTCAAGAGCCTGTATCACCGCACCCTTTTGGCGTTACGAAACGATTTGGAAGGTGTTGATATAGCAGGAGATTGAAGAATGACAGAAAAGACGCTTGTGAACGGTTTGGAAGATAAACTCTCCGGGGTGTTACGACCCATTGCCCCGCGCAGGGAGTTCGTGCATGGTTTGGGCAGTCACATCCACCGGCTGCAACAGACTGTGCAGCAAGCGGGTGCGGGCACCTGGAAGTTCATCCTGCTGATGCTGGCTGGAATCCTCTCGCTCGGCCTGTTGCTCGCCTTGGTGGGGCGCGCCTTGTACAATTTGTTGAGCGTACAAAGGCCGAGGTCCGAGCGAGCCTGACCGGGAGCCTGCTTCCACATCCCTGGGCGTCACTGTAACGTGACGCCCAGTTTTGTTTCCAGTTCGGCCGTTGTCGGTTCTACCAGCATCGAGCCGTCTGGCCAGACCAGGGTAGGGACGCTGCGATTGCCGTGGTTGGCGCTTTCGACAAACTTTGCCGCCGCCTCGTCCTGGTCTATATCCACCCAACGATAAGGGATGCGGGATTGGTCGAGGAGGGCGCGCACACGGCGCGAGGCTCCGCACCAGGTCGTGCCGTAAAGGGTAATCATAGGTCCGGCCGCTGACATGCCGGGGTTATAGTTCAAACCGCGCGGTGTGTGTCTGCTCTTCGTGGGGAGGCAATCCTGGGGCATACAACCACTTGACAAAATTGTAAGGTTGATTAAAATAGGATAAAAATCATCTTATTTATCATATTGCAATCACAAAATAGCCTATATTAAATCGGCGAATCTTTAAGGAAAAGTACATAAAAAAACCTTCTTTCGTGATATGATGAAATTACCTTAATTACAAATTTGTTAGGTGAATGTAAATAGCAGAAAGCGGCGACGACCCAAAGATGTTCCCTGGTCGCTTTGCCTGGAGACAGGCAATAATCTTTGGCGAGCCAATAGCGAAACCGGCTTGGAGGGTTCAAAACCGGTTTTTTGTTACAAGTGAATCTCTTCGGTCTGCAAACAGACCAACGGAGGCGATGACCCAGGGTGCGGAAGGATTGCTATGTCTGGAAAGACGTTGCCCTGGCGAGCCAATAGCAAAACCGGCCGTTGAAAATCCGCGGCTGGTTTTATGTCTCAAACATGGCCTAAAGGTATCTCGCTATGGCAGTTGCTGACAGTAACCTCTCCAAGCCTCTTCCAACTCCCCCGAATAATTTGGTCAACGTACCTGGGAGCGATTTGGATTCATCTGGTGGCCAACACAGTCGAATCTTGGTCATTGACGACGACCCTGACTTCATCACGATGACGAAGATCATTCTGTGCCAGGCAGGCTTCGATGTTGCAGGCGCTCTGGGCTGTAATGCGGCCCTGGAAAAATGTCCCGAGGTCAAGCCGGACGTGGTTTTACTGGATTTGATGATGCCGGATGTGGATGGCTTCGAGACGTATGAGCGTTTGAAAAAGGTGACCAACGCGCCGGTGATTGTCGTCACTGCAAACGGGGATCGGGAGAATGCAGCCCGGAGCCTCCAAATGGGAATGGAAGATTATATCTCCAAGCCGTTTTTAAATTCCGAGATGGTGGCGCGCGTCAAAGCAGCGATACGCCGGGCGAAGAAGTCTGACCCCGAGACTCTGCAGGTATTTCCCGAAGTGGAGTTGGTGGTTAAGTTTGATACACAGGAGGTCTTCTTACACGACAAATTCATCCGGCTCGTCCCGCGACAATTCATGGTTTTTTCAATCCTGGCTCAACACGCGCCCAGGCCGGTTACCTATGCAACGGTCACCGAAAAGGTCTGGGGAGAGGATACTCCCAAGAAGCGTGCGCACTTAAAGAACATCATTTTCTCGATACGCCAAAAATTGGAAACCGAGCCAGCAAATCCCAGGCTGCTCATCAATTATCGCAACTTAGGTTATCGGTTGATGACCCAAGTAGAAACTTATCATTCCTGAGTTCGCCATTCTGGTTATGCCTTTCGAAAGGAGAATGAAATGAATAAGCGCCTTAAACTGACGGGTAACCTCGCCTACATCCTTGGGACAGCATTTGTTATTGTCTCGTTTGTGTTGAATCTGCTGCCTCCCCAGCCTGTTCAAGCCAATGGACCGGGAGGCTCGGATTGCTCCCAGGAGAATGGAGATGGCGACAATGACCTTTGTTTGGAAGGATTCAACAACCAACAAACAGGCAGCTGGACCGCTCCGGATGGTTATAGCATCTACGACTTTGTAATCAAAGCAGGTACGGATGACTTCAGTGAACCATTTGATCCGACATGCTACAATGTCACATTGACCGATACTTATGTGGAATGGGAAAAGGTGGGGTCTGGCCCTTCCTGTAAAGACATCAGTCACATCGAGATATATTATACGCTCGGTGAAACGCCGATACCCGGTTGTATGGATCCAACTGCATTGAACTACAATCCGGCTGCCACCATGGATGACGGCAGTTGCGAGTATCCACCGCCTCCGATACCCGGTTGTACTGACCCGGAAGCGTTGAATTACAACCCGGATGCCACCGTTGATGACGGGAGTTGCGAGTATCCGCCGCCTCCCGTACCCGGTTGTACGAATCCGGATGCGACAAATTACAACCCAGATGCAACCGTGGATGACGGCAGTTGTGAGTACCCACCGGACGAGATACCCGGCTGCACCGATCCAGAGGCGCTGAATTACAACCCAGATGCCACCGTTGATGACGGGAGTTGCGAGTATCCCCCGCCCCCCGTACCTGGTTGTACTAATCCAGAGGCGCTGAATTACAATCCAGGCGCAACGGTTGATGACGGTAGTTGTGAATATCCCCCTGAGCCAACGGTTGATATTGATTGCTATACTATTGAGTTCTCTGCCTACAAGGTGACGATTGGTAATAACGGCCCAACTGGGGATATCGGTTATAGTACGAATCTGGATCCCACCATTATCTCACTTGGCGAGATCGAAAATGGCGAAAGTATCCAGATTCTTGTGCCCCTTGGTGTAACTACACTATATGTGTACCCCGAAGGATCGGGTGGTTGGGGTTCACCAATCGAGCAAACATTCAACTTGACTGAGACGCGCGTTTGCGAGGAAGACCCAGTCGGATTGACTCAGTTCTGCTCCTATGTTGACCTTGCCCAGCCCTACGGCTGGACAGTAACCAACCTCAATCCTTTCGACATCGAATTCACCTGGGTCTATGGACCTGAAAGCAGCCCTGCTCCGATTTTCTTGGCTGCTGGCGATGACATTTCCTTTACCACTGCCGCACATGATGGCCAAGTTATGGAGATCTACGTAGACGGTAACCTGCTCGCCTCGGCCGTACATGGAACTTGCCCGGAGTTTATCTCCCTCGACCTCTCCGGCATCTGCTCGGACGATCCCGTTAATACCCACGGCTGGGTTGCCTCCAACTCCAACCCCTTCGACGTAACCGCCGAATGGAGAGTCAATGGCAGCCTGCTCACCGGTTTGATTGACATCTCTGCCAACTCCTCCACTCAGTTCACTACCCCCACCTCCGAAGGCAACATCGTCCAGCTCTACTACGGTGGTGTGGAACAGGATAATGCCGGTGCCGCACAGGGATGCCTCCCGCCGGAAAATCCGCCCGAGAATCCCCCCGAGAATCCCCCGCCGGTCTTCGTCCCGGTAACGGGCGGAGAGACGCCGGTCCTCATCCCGGTCACAGGTGTGGCCGACGACCTGGCCGGTATGCTGCCTGCGGGGACCTTCAGCCTCGGTCTGTGCTTCTTCGGCCTGGGCATGGTCCTGCACGGGGTGGCCCGTCGACGCAACCAATAGGCTGGAAGGTCGGCATAACCATCGAATTGACCAGGCGCATCGAAAGGTGCGCCTGGTTTTCACCGAAGATGGAGTCATGTTGAAGAGAGTAAATTGGCTGGTCGTATTGGGTTTGGTTATCCTCCTCTTTGGGGCCGCCAACTTCTGGTATTACTACCGAAAGAACGCGCCCTCGCCATTCGACGTCGTAGACGAGGAGGCCGAATCGAGCGGCTTCCTGCCAATCATCGTTCCGGCTGCCAACGATGATGCGGAGGCTGCTGCTCCTACCCTGGCAGCCTCGGCGCCGGACCCCGGACCGACTGAACAGGATACAGGCCTGGTACCCGACCGGGTGGTTATTCCGTCCATTTACCTGGATGCGCCCGTTGTTTCTGTTCACTACAAAGATGTCGAGTCTGGGGGGCAGGTGTACCACCAGTGGCGTGTGCCAGCCGAGTTTGCCGCTGGATGGCAGGACGAATCAGCATTGCTCGGTGTGCCTGGAAATACCGTCTTGAATGGTCATCACAATGCGTACGGGATGGTCTTTAGAAACCTTATCCAGTTGAGCATTGGAGACCTTATCATTGTTCATTCAGGCGACACAGAGTTCCACTATGAAGTGGCTGCCAAGATGCTGCTGCCGGAGCGCGGCCAGACCCTCGAGACCCGCCTGGAAAATGCCCGCTGGCTGCAGACCTCCGCAGACGAGCGGCTCACGCTCGTCACCTGCTGGCCGGCCGACAGCAACACCCACCGGGTGATTATTGTCGCTTTCCCGGAGGGTACATATATACCACCTGCCGGGGAGGAACCGATAGGCGATTGACAGGAGACCGGGCGGAGTTGATCCGCCCGGTATTGTTAGAGGTCGCCGTCCATTTCGAAAACGTGCGGGGTGGCGATGATGAAAAGCCGTCCCCAGGTGTCCAACCCGTTCGAGGTGATGCAGGTCTGAAGTACCAGCGTGTTTTTTACCCCATATGTCTGATAAAACAAGTCCGAGGCGGTCAGCGTTGCATTGGTGGATAAATCCACGAAAGATGAATAAGGGCTGGCAGGGCGGGTGGCTTGGAAACGGCGTACTTGCGAGACCTCGTAAAGCGTGTAATGTCCATCGCCGTACACGACGGCGATCAATTGCCCAACTTTGATGCTGGAAAACTGAGCACCTGCCAGCGTGTTGTGAGCCAGGAAGCCCAACGAACCGTACGCAGTGGCCAACCCGAACTGCGTTATGGTATCGTCGGTTTTGGAGACGTATGCCGGTTGGCCGCTGGGCTGCTGGACCACCGGGTAAGCGAACAAGTCCGTGATGTACAGACCGGTGACCAGGTTTGCCTGGCTGTTCCTGACCTGCCCGATAAACGTGGACAGGCTGGGCAGGTCGCCGTCCGCGGCCGGACGCTTCGACACGCTCAACGCGACACCCGAAGCCTGCGCGCCGGTGCCCGGGACAGCCGCGAAAGCCGGAAGCGGGCCTGCCGTCAGGCTGAAGGCGAATAAGATTGCAAGGAGGATAAAGCGCAAGAATTTGTTCACGGTAACTAAATGGTTCTCTCGACAAGTTTATATGCTTTGTAAATCAGCCACATGCAGGCGTTTCTCAATGTTTCTATGCAAATTATGGCAGATATAGAACTTGGATTGCTCAGTACGTAATTGAAGAAAAACCAGTTTCTTAGCGAGAGAACCACTTAGAGAGTGTATGCAAATTCCGCAAACAGGTCT
>JBFMCM010000179.1:0-2083 GCA_040754355.1 Chloroflexota bacterium
CATGCCGATGACCTTGCCGCCGATTGCCACCGGGACGGCGAGCAGGGAACGGGGCTGCCCCTCGCCAAAAGTCTTGCCGCCCGTCTCTTCGGCGGCGGCATCCGGGATGAGCAGAGCAGTGCCGGACCCGATTACCCGTCCGCTGATTCCCTCATCCTTGGGTATACGCTGGACCGGGGAGCGCCCGGAGGGATCCATCAAATACACGCCTTCGATCTCACCGTGCTCTTCGTCGAGCAGCGAGATGACGAAGGATTCCACTGTCATCAACTGACCGGCGGCGCGGTGGATGGCCGTATAGATTTCCTCCGGATCGAGGCTGAGGCCGATCTCATACGAGGAACGGTTGATCGTCGCCAGTTGCTCGGCGCGGGAAACCGTCGCCTGGTAGAGGCGGGCGTTTTCGAGCGCCACCGCCGCCTGGTTGCTGATGGTGAGGGCCAATTCGATTTCACTGGGCGAGGAGCGATGTCCTCCTGGCAGGTGGAGGAAGGCAAGGGCGCGCAATGACTGGCCGGCTGCCAGAGGAAGAATGAGAAGGGAATGGCTCGCAGGCAGGAACTTGAGCAGCGGCGCCAGGTCCGGTTCGTTGCGGACATCGTCCGTACTGAAGACGCCCAACGACTCCCGCAAGCGGTCGAAAATCGGCGCGTGCGGCAGGAAACGCGGCTGGGTCTTCTCACTGGCCGGGACGAGGACGCGCATGGAGGCAGCGCCGGCCTGGTCGAAAGCAATCATGGATACTTTTTTGGCCGAAAGCGCCTGGCGCAGTTCCGAGGCCGTCAGGCTCAGGACCTGGTTTTCGTTCAGAGAGCCGCTCAATTCGGAGGAAATACGGTTCAACAAAGCCATGCGCTGCGACCGTTCGTCCAGTTCAGCGGCGCGGCGCAGGCTCTCCTCGTAGAGGCGGGCATTCTCGAGCGCCACTGCCGCCTGGCTGGCAAACGTGGTGACGATCTGGGTCAATTCGAGGGCGAAGAAATTCGGCTCAGCCTTTTCGAGGGCGATCACGCCGACCACTTCGCCAGAAGAAACCAGCGGAACACCCATCCAGGAGAGGCGCTCCGCCTCCACAATGGTTGGGAAGCGCGAGTCAGTACGCACGTCACCGACAACGATGCCCTGCGATGTACGGTTCATTTCCGCCAGCAAGAGCGAGTCCTCGATGGCAACTGTCAGGCCGAGGCGTTCTTCGTTGTCCGGGAAGCCGCGCGCCGCGGCCACTGACATGTGGTCGGCCTCGCGCAGCCAGAGGATGGCTGTGTCGTAGGGCAGCACCTCCTGCAACCGGTCCAGGAGGCCGGCCACCAGTTCACCGGATTTCAGGCTGGAGGTCAGGGTGGCAGAGGCATTGGTGAGGGCTTGCAAATGGACGGCGCGTTCCTGGGAAACCTGCATCAGGCGTACATTTTCGAGTGAGAGGGCCACCTGCTGGGTAAGTGACAGGAGCAAGGCCTCGTCATCCGCAGAAAACGCGGCCGGGGTGTTGAAGTTGTCCAGCACCATCACACCCAGGTGTCGTTCGCCGGTCTGGATTGGCAGCAGGAGGCTGGAGACAGGCAAACGCCCGGCGGTGGCTTCGCGGTAACGGATCAAGAACTCAGCCGGCAGGGTGTAATCGCGGGCAAAGTTGACCTCGTCCACGCGGCGCGGTCTGCGTCCCTCAAAGGTCTGGCCAGGAAGCGATTCGCCCGCTTTGTAGGTAATCTGCATCAGGCTGGACACGTCCGCATATCCCTGCGCGGCGCGCGGGATCAGCATGTCGGCAGCGGAATCGTAGAGCAGAACGATCCCCGCGTGGGCAGCAGTAACCACCCGCAATGCACTCTCGACCAAAGCATTCACGATACTGCCTGCATCGAGTCCGCTCAACTGGCGGCTGAAGTCGAGCAGCAGGTTGACTTCCCGCAGCCGGCGGCGGGTCTCGGTCAGCAGGCTGATGTTTTGCAGGATGATGGAAACCTGGCGGGAAATCTGAAAATAGACCTGGCGGTCTTCTTCGGTCAGGGGCGGCAAAGGTTCAGAACTGGTTGCCAGGACGCCGGCAAAAGGTTTTTCGTCCACCAGGATCGGGAGACAGACG
>JBFMCM010000180.1:0-5141 GCA_040754355.1 Chloroflexota bacterium
GCCTGGAAGTCCCTGGGCTTCGGCGTGCTGTTGGGGGTTGCCATCCTGGTTCCTTACACGCTGGTCCAAAACGCATGGTTTCAGGCGCATCCCGGCTTGCTCGAGCAATTGTTCCAGGGAGCGCTGACCCCCACCGGGCCTTGACCGTTTGGATCTGAAAGAGTTCCCGGAGATGGAAACATCTCCGGGAATTTGTTATCCGCTGGGATATTGTACACCGTTAGGCGGGGATTTATTGTAAAATTGAGTCAATGCCCTCATCCATCAATGTATTATTCCTGGCTGCCGAAGCCGAACCCTATGTCAAGGTGGGTGGTCTGGCTGACGTTGCCGGTTCGCTCCCGCTGGCGCTGCGTTCTTTGCCCTACCAAGCCACGCGCGGCACGAAACTGGATGTGCGCCTGGTCCTGCCATTGCATCCTTCCAACCGGACCGATTCCACGACCATGCGGCCGGTGGGGGAAGTTTCTATGCCCCGGCGAGGGGGGAACATTCCAGCCCAGGTATACGAAACCTCGTTGAAAGGGATGCCTGTCTATTTCATCAACGGCGCTCCGATTGCTTCGGCCCCCTCCGTATACTCCACCGACCCGGCACCTGATCGCGAAAAATACACTTTCTTCTCGCTGGCCTCCCTGGAAATGCTTCGCCATCTCGATTGGCAGCCGGACATCATCCATGCCAATGACTGGCATACTGCCCTGGCGCTTTACGCCCTGCGCTCGCGGCGCGCCGACCTGGCGTTGCGGCATACCTATACGATCTTCACACTCCATAACCTGCCCTACATGGGCAGCGATGGCTCTGACGTGCTCGCGGCTTATGGCTTGATGCCCTTGAGCGACGAGTCCCTGCCGCCCTGGGCGCGCACCCAGCCTCTCCCCCTGGGCCTTTGGTCGGCGGATGCCATCGTCCCCGTTTCGCCGGCTTATGCGCGTGAGATCCTGACGCCCGAATTCGGCTGCGGGTTGGAGACCTACCTGCGCACCCGAAGCGAGGACATCACCGGCATCCTGAACGGCCTCGACCAATCCTCTTTCGACCCGGCGAACGATCAAGCGCTTGCCGCACAATTCGACCCGGATTCGCTCGAAAAACGCCAGTCGAACAAGGCTGCGCTGCAAAAATTGCTCGACCTGCCAGCCATACCGCGTCATCCCTTGCTTGCCATGGTAGGGCGGATAGACCAGCAAAAAGGTGTGGACATCGCCCTCAACGCCCTTTCCCGCCTCACCGACGCGCCGTGGCAGTTTGTCCTCCTCGGCTCTGGCGACCCGGCACTCGAAATAGTGGCGCGCAACCAGCAAACGGTTTTCCCCGACCGCGTACGAGTCGTTTTACGTTATGACGCCTCATTGGGGCGGATGATCTACGGCGGAGCGGACATATTCCTGATGCCCTCGCGCTACGAGCCTTGCGGACTGGCGCAAATGATCGCCATGCGCTATGGCTGCGTGCCGGTCGTCCGGGCGACGGGCGGGCTGAAGGATACCGTCCGGGAGGGCAAGACCGGCTTCCTGTTCCAGGAGGCCTCAGCGGAGGCCATGCGGGACGCGATCCGGCGTGCGATGACAGTCTATGCCAATCAGGAAAAATGGCAGCGTTACCAGCGTAATGGCATGTTGGAAGATTTTTCCTGGCCGCGATCCGCGCGCCAATATGCCATCATCTATCGTTCGCTCCTGTCCACCTGACCGCTCTATCGGAGGTGACTTATGAAAACGCGTGCTGTGGTCCTGGCCGGCGGCGAAGGCGCCCGACTAAGCGTGTTGACCGCCAAGCGCGCCAAGCCGGCTGTCCCGTTTGCCGGGAAATACCGTATCATTGATTTTCCCCTTTCGAATTGCGTCAATTCCAACATTTTCGATGTGATGGTGCTGGCCCAGTACCGTCCGCAATCGCTGATCGAGCACATTGGTGCCGGCGCGCCCTGGGACCTGAACCGCGACTTCACCGGCGGCGTCCGCATCCTCACTCCCTACAAAGCCCGCTTCGACGCCGACTGGTTCGTCGGCACGGCCGACGCCGTCCAGCAGAATTTCACCTTCGTCAAGCAAGGTTCCCCCGACCTGATTCTCGTCCTTTCCGGCGATCACATCTACACCATGGATTACGACCAGATGATCCAATACCACCTTGCCAATCAGGCGGAATTAACGATTGCTACGATCCATGTGCCAAAGGATGAGGCCTCGCGTTTTGGCATCCTGGCGACCGACAAGAAGTACCGCGTCAAATCCTTTGTCGAGAAACCGGAGAAGCCTCCCTCCGATCTGGCTAACATGGGCGTCTATGTCTTCAACCGCGACCTGCTCGACCGCGCCTTGTGGGAAGATCATAAGGATAAGAAGTCAGGCCATGATTTCGGAAAGAACATCTTGCCGCGCCTGGTAAAAAGCGACGCCCGTATCTTTGCTTATCCATACTCCGGCTACTGGATGGATGTCGGCACGATTCAATCCTACTGGCAGGCGCATCTGGACCTCCTATCGCCCGATCCGCCCCTGAAACTTTATGATCGCTCCTGGATCATTCACACCCGCACCGAAGAACGCCCGCCCAGCCGCATCCCGCAGCAAGCCTGTGTCTATGCCAGTATGCTTTCCGACGGATGTTATATCCAGGAAAATGCCCGGGTGGAAAGCAGTGTCCTTTCGCCTGGCGTGCAGATCCGCCCTGGCGCGCTGGTGCGCGAGTCCATCATCATGACGGATTCAGTCATCGAAAGCGGGGCGGTCATCGAGCGCGCCATAATTGATAAACGCGTCCGCGTGGAAGCGGACGCCCGCGTCGGCGGAGGCATTGCCGACCCCAATGTCCAATTGGCCGTTATTGGCAAGAACAGCACGGTTCCGGCCGGCATGGTCATCGAACCGGGCGGGGCGGTCAGCACCGACGTGACCTCCGCCGATTTCCATGCGCCGGTGGTAAAATCCGGCGAAACCATCGAAACCAAGAGACAACCCTATGAAATTTGAACGCGCTTCCGGCATCCTCCTTCATCCCACCAGCCTGCCCGGTCCATACGGAATCGGCGACCTCGGTCCGGCTGCCTACCGCTGGGTGGACTGGCTCGCCTCCACCGGCTGTAAACTCTGGCAGATCCTGCCCCTCGGTCCCACCGGTTATGGTGATTCCCCCTACCAATGCTTCTCGGCTTTTGCCGGGAATCCCTACCTGATCAGCCCCGACCTCCTGCTCGAGCAGGGACTCCTGTCCCGTGAAGACCTCGCCGATATGCCCGAATGGGATTCGCGCCGGGTTGACTTCGGTACACTTTACCAATGGAAACCGGCCTTGCTCGAAAAAGCCTTCCGCCGCTTCCTGGACCCCTCGGCTGTGCTCGGGGCAGGCCTTGATCCTGGTCGCGAAGAATTCGAGTTTTTTCGCGCCGCGAACGCCTCCTGGCTGGATGACTTTGCCCTTTTTATGGCAATCAAGGAAGCCAATGGCAGCGGGGGATGGGGAGGCTGGCCCGAACTTCTCCGCCGCCGCGACCCGGCCGCGCTGGGTGAGGCGCGTAACTCGCTGAAAGATACCATTTTGCGGACAGAATTCTTCCAATTCCTGTTCTACCGCCAATGGAATGCTCTGCGAGATTATGCCCATCAGAAGGGCCTGCGCATCATCGGTGATATTCCCATCTTCGTAGCGATGGATTCGTCCGATGTGTGGTCGCACCCCGACCTGTTCTTCCTCGACGCGGAAGGCAGGCCGACGGTCGTGGCGGGCGTCCCGCCAGACTACTTCTCGCCCACCGGTCAACTGTGGGGCAATCCGCTCTATCGCTGGGATGTGCACCGAAAGACCGGTTACTCCTGGTGGCTGGAACGACTTCGCTTCACGCTGGCGAATGTGGACATCGTCCGTATTGACCACTTTCGAGGTTTTGCGGGCTACTGGGAGATCCCAGCCGGCAGCCCAACCGCCGAGACCGGGCGCTGGGTCCCGGGTCCGGGCGCGGATTTCTTCGATGTGGTGCGAGCCAGCCTGGGCAATGACCTCCCCATCATTGCCGAGGACCTCGGCCTGATCACACCAGATGTCATCGCCCTGCGCGATCAATTTTCCTTACCGGGGATGAAAGTGCTGCAGTTCGCTTTCTCCGGGCCGGACAACGTTTTCCTGCCGCACCACTATTTGCCGAACTGCGTCGTTTACACCGGGACACACGACAATGACACGGCGCATGGCTGGTACGCTACTGCCCCGGAGAACGAGAAAGATTTTGCCCGCCGCTACCTGGGCGTGGACGGCACTGACTTCTCCTGGGACCTGATTCGCGCCGCCTGGGCTTCGACGGCCGTTTTCGCCCTGGCCCCAATGCCGGACTGGCTGAGCCTAGGCAGCCAAGCGCGCTTCAATTTTCCATCGCGCCTGGGCGGTAATTGGGAATGGCGCTTGGGTGAAGCGGATTTGAGCGACTCTTTGATGAATAAGATACGAGATTTTAATTGGCTGTATCAACGATAAACTGCCGCCCTGGCTTGTGACCGGGGAGGGATAATGTCAGGCGAGGAAAATGGCTGGCAATCTTATTTTTTTTTACGGACAACTTATGGCGATGTAGTAAACATTCGATAATGTTACCGGGCCGGATATTTCCACCAGGGTGATGGTACTCCCCAACTCTATATATGCCGCTTTCATACCCTGTGGAATATAGAGCGTGTTCGCCTGGCCCGGGTCAATCATCACCCATCCATTGGAATTCGGCGGGGAGGACCACGCATCGGCATGCCCGCCGAACAGGTCCGCAGCCTGCGAGGCTGTCCGGGGACATTGATTGGAGCCGGATCCGGCCGGCGCGGCGCCGTATTGCACTATGGGCGTATTCAAATTCAAAGCCTCTGCCAGACCGGGCATCAATGTAGCCTGAAGCGGAGACACCTCCCCAGGTTCACCGGCGTAGATGCGCTGTAAAATGACGCCTGCACTGATGCAGGCCAACAGAATGATTCCCGCAAAGGTTAGTGACCGCAACATCTTCTTTTGCTGGCGGGACGACTCCTGGCGTTCGATCCGGTACGCTGCCTCCATTGCAGCCTGAATTTGTCCCGGTTTGGCTCCGGCCAGTGCCAGGATTTTCCGAATCTGCATGGGCGAATTCCCCAAATCACGCAGTTTCTTGACCCGCACCA
>JBFMCM010000181.1:0-6214 GCA_040754355.1 Chloroflexota bacterium
GACGGATAGGGCGGCGCGGACCGGTGACCGGTCCGTTCTCGATGCGGAATTCCGATTCGGGCCGGGACCTGGCATCCGGTTTCGCCTTCTCGATGTGAATCTTCCCTTCGGCGTCCCGCGAACGAATCTCGGGCGGGAGCGGGAAGCCGCGCAGGAGCGAGTCCACCGCGGCGGCGATGTCCATGTGGACGGCCAGGCGGTCGCGCTGCTGGATCTCGACCAGCACGTCGAAGGTGGGCGGGGCGCGCCGTTCGAGGACGGTCTTCTGCGTGCCGCGGCGGCGGGCTTCCTCGTCCGAGAGGGTGACGGCCTCGATGCCGCCGATCAGGTCGGAGAGGGTCGGGTTGAGCATCAGGTTGTCGAGCGAGTTGCCGTGGGCGGTGCCGATGAGTTGCACGCCGCGCTCGGCAATCGTGCGGGCGGCGGCGGCTTCCAGTTCGCGGCCGATCTCGTCAATGACGATGACCTCGGGGTTGTGGTTTTCCACCGCCTCGATCATCACCTCGTGCTGGAGCATGGGTTCGCGCACCTGCATGCGGCGGGCTTTGCCGACGGCGGGATGCGGCACGTCACCGTCGCCGCCGATCTCGTTGGAGGTGTCCACGATGACGACGCGTTTCGATTCCGCCAAAATACGGGCGGCCTCGCGCAGCAGGGTGGTCTTGCCGATGGCCGGGCGGCCGAGCAGGAGCACCGATTTGCCGCTCTCGACGATGTCCTGGATGATGTCCACCGTGCCGTAGACCGCGCGCCCGACGCGCAGCGTCAGCCCGACGATGTGGCCGCGCCGGTTGCGGATGGCCGAGATACGGTGCAGGGTGCGCTCGATGCCGGCGCGATTGTCGGCGTCGAACTCGCCGATGTGCTCGTCCACGTGGTCAATTTCAGCGCGGATGACTTCGCTGTTGCGCAGGACGATTTCCCGATCCACGAAGCGGGCGGTGGGCACGCGTCCCAGGTCGAGGATGATCTCCAGCAGGTTGTCGTAGTCGTCGGCTTTGTGAACCGCATCCACGATTGTTTTTGGCAGGACCCCGAGCAGGGCGTCGAGGTCGTCGGTGATTTTGAGTTGAGTCATGGATCAAACAGTTGGCAGTTGACAGTTGACTGTTGGCAGTCTACCGGTTAGGGAGGCTGTTGATTAGGGCGTAGAGTTTCTTGCGCAGGTTTTGGATTTGCGCTTCGACAGCAAGGGTATCTACTGCGGCTAAATAGCCAAATTCCTTTGCAAGCACCAATTGAGTATCTATTTCGGCAAGAGAACCAAGTGATATGTGGAGAAAGCGGCGAAACTCGCCTGGAGCTTTGCGCGCCTGCCCCTCGGCGATGTTGGACGGGACTGAAACGGCGGCGCGGCGTATTTGATCTGATAAAGCATAAATTTCCGTGCGAGGAAATTTCTCAGTCAGTTTATAGATCACCTTGGCGAGTTGGATACTCTCTTGCCAGACAATCAATTCGCGATAATTGCGGGCAGGCGTTTTCGTTTCGTCCATCATTCCACCGTCAACTGTCAACCACTTTCCACCAACTCGACTATATCACGTTTTACGGGTTGTGATTCAAATCAGTTGAGGGCGGTTTGATAATTCGGTCGACCGGCGCCGCTGGTTTGGCTTTGCCGAGCACCTTTTCCATGGCGGGAACGCGCTGCGGCTCCTTGATCGTCTTGGCCAGACGTTTCACCATCACTGCCTGGCGCGGACCGGGTTCTGCGCCGAGTTCCTCCAGAGTGGACTCCAGCCAGGCCTGGTACGAGCGCACGCAGACGTAGACCGGTCGGCTGCCCCAGCCTGGCAGCCCGGTCAGGCACTCCGGTCCGCAGGCGGGCTCGGGGGGGATGAGCGGCTGGAGCCAGACGCCCCGCGTGCCGCTGTCAGGCGTCACGAAAGCCTGGACGACACCTTCCGGCCGGTAAACCAGACCGGAAGCCTGCTTCGTCAGGCACTCGATGGGCTGGAGCAATGCCGGGACGATCTGTCCGTGCATGGACTGCACCGCCAGCCAGTCGGTCTCTCTGGCCTCGTGCCAGTGGTTCTCCTCACGATATTTGCCCGATTTGGGCAACTTCCAGACTCGCTGCCAGGCAAACATGGCAAAGCCTGCCTGCCGCAGGGATTTGAACGCCGGCGAGTCTTCGTCCACTTCGGCGAGGACGTGCAGCGCGCCCCACTCTCCCGCCTGTTTGCAGAGATGGTCGAGCAGGGAAAGCGTCAGGCCGTTGATTCTCTCAGCCGGGGCAAGGAAAGTCAGCCGGGCGGAGGTCTCGCCTTCGCTCAAGATGACCTGTCCCATCAACGAAAGTCTGTTTTCGATGGCAACGGCCGTGTAGAGATTGCGGCGCGGGTTGAGGTAGGAGAGCAGGGCTGTTGCACCCAGCGGGTTGCCGCGCGTCAAGAGACGTGCACTGTCGAGGGGCAGGATGTGCTGACGATAACGCGGCAGGAAGGGTAAGTCGAGAAGGTCGAGCGAGCGGACGGTCATGATATTTCGTTTACAGGTTTACATGTTGACAAGTTCGCACACTTTTGTGCCGCAGACAACTTTGAGACATGCCAACATGCTAACCTGCCAACTTTAGAAAGAACTCGTGGAAACGCGCATCCTGTGTCAGTTCCGGGTGGAAGGAGGTGGCGAGCAGTTTGCCTTGCTGCGCGGCCACGATGCGTCCATCCGGTAAGGTTGAGAGAACATGGGCTTCGCCGGAAACCGACTCGATGATCGGGGCGCGGATGAAGATGGCGTGGTAGGGGTCGGAGGGCTGAGAGGCCAAATGGAGGGCGGCAATGTCCAGGTCCGCTTCGAACGAATCCACTTGGCGGCCAAAAGCATTCCGCTGGACGGTGATGTCCATGATGCCGAGCAGGGGCTGGCTGCGGCGGGCGTCCTTCGAGAGGAAAATCGCCCCGGCGCAGGTCCCCCAGACGGCACGCGTCTTCCCGAATTCGCGCAGCGGTTCGATCAGGCCAAAGTCGGAGGAGAGTTTGCCGATGGTGGTGGACTCGCCGCCGGGGATGATGAGGCCGTCGAGCCCTTCGAGGTGGGCAGGCAGGCGCACTTCGGCTGTCTCGACGCCGAGGCGTTCGAGCATGGCGATGTGTTCAGCGAAATCGCCCTGGATGGCCAAGACACCGATTTTCATAATCTTTCCGGTAGGGGCACGATATATCGTGCCCTACAAAAAAATTACCATCCTCTCCCGGCGATCTTTTCGATATCGGGCATCTGGGAGACGTTGCGTCCCACCATCGGCTCGCCCAGGTTCCGGCTGATCTCGGCCAGGATGGAGGCGTCGGTGTAGTGCGTCACGGCCTTGACGATGGCCGCGGCGCGCCGGGCCGGGTCGCCGGACTTGAAGATGCCCGATCCGACGAACACGCCGTCCACGCCCAACTGCATCATCAGGGCCGCGTCGGCGGGAGTGGCCACGCCTCCGGCGGCGAAGTTGACCACCGGCAGGCGGCCCAGTTCCTTGGTCTCCTTGACCAGTTCGTAGGGCGCGCCGATTTCCTTGGCATAGGCCATCAATTCCTCGTCGGCCATGGTGGTCAGGCGGCGGATCTCGCCAAGGACGGCTCGGGCGTGACGGACGGCCTCGACCACGTCGCCGGTGCCGGCCTCACCCTTGGTGCGGATCATGGCTGCCCCCTCGCCGATGCGCCGCAGGGCTTCACCGAGATTGCGGCAGCCGCACACGAACGGGACCTTGAACGGGTGCTTGTTGATGTGGTGCTCCTCGTCCGCCGGGGTCAGGACTTCCGACTCGTCAATATAATCCACGCCGAGGGCTTCGAGAACCTGGGCCTCGACGAAATGCCCGATGCGGCATTTGGCCATCACCGGGATGGAAACCGTGTCCATGATCTTGAGAATCAGTTCAGGGTCCGACATGCGCGCCACCCCGCCCTGGGCGCGGATATCCGCCGGGACGCGTTCCAGCGCCATCACCGCGCACGCGCCCGCTTCTTCGGCAATTTTGGCATGTTCAGGTGTGACCACGTCCATGATGACGCCGCCTTTTAGCATCTGCGCCAGTCCCTTTTTCACGGCATAAGTACCGGTTTGCTGTTCCATAAAAAACTCCTTTTATTGATTTGCAGGCCGATTCTACCACGCTCGTCAAGAGGCGGATGAACGGCGGCTGCGTTCTTGCGGTATACTCGTGAACGATGAGCCATAGATCAAGGAATACTACCGAATGAAACAACTCCTCCAGAACATGAAATCCGGCAAGACCACCATCGAAGATGTCCCCGTGCCAACGCCACAGCGCGGGCAGGCGCTTGTTAAAGTGGCAGCCTCGCTCGTCTCGGCCGGCACCGAGCGGATGGTGGTGGAATTTGCCGAGAAATCGCTGGTCGGCAAAGCCCGCTCCCGCCCGGACCTCGTCCGCCAGGTGGTGGACAAGATGAAACGCGAAGGCGTCATGCCGACCATCCGGGCTGCCTTCAGCCGCCTCGACCAGCCGATACCGTTGGGCTATTCCTCGGCCGGCACGATTGTTGCGCTGAGCGAAGGCATGGACGGGTTCAAGGTCGGCCAGCGCGTGGCCTGCGCGGGCGGCGGCTACGCTGTCCACGCCGAGTACAACGTCATTCCTCGCAACTTGCTCACACCTCTGCCCGATTCTGTGGACTTCGAGTCGGCTGCCTTCACCACCCTCGGCGCCATCGCCCTGCACGGCTTCCGTCTGGCCGAGCCGCAGATCGGTGAGAACGTGGCCATTATCGGAATGGGTCTCTTGGGATTATTGGCGGGGCAGGTGGCCGCCGCAGCCGGATGCCGCGTGTTAGGCATTGATACCAATCCGCAGCGAGTTGCCCTCGCCTCGTCCCTGGGACTTTCAGCCTGTTCCCGTGACCAGGCCGAGGACTCAGCCCAGGCATTCACCCTTCGACAGGCTCAGGGCGCCGCCGCCAACCGCGGCTTCGACGCCGTGCTCATCTGCGCCGACACGCCCTCCAACGACCCGGTGGAACTGGCCGCCGTTATCGCCCGCGACCGGGCGCGCATCGTCGCCACCGGCGCGGTCGGGCTGACGTTTCCGCGCAAAATTTATTACGAGAAGGAACTATCGTTTGTCAATTCTCGGTCGTACGGTCCAGGGCGCTACGACCCGGCCTATGAGGAGAACGGACGCGACTACCCCATCGGCTACGTCCGCTGGACGGAGGGGCGCAACTTCGAGGCGGTGGTGGATTTGCTGGCCAGCGGCAGGTTGCAGGTCCAGCCGCTCATCACGCACCGTTTCCCCATCGAAGGCGCGACTGAAGCGTACGAAGTCATCACAGGCAAGAAAAAGCAGCCGTTTCTGGGTGTGGTGCTTACCTATCCTGAATCGGTTGAAAAGTTGGTAGGTTCGAATGTTGTCAGGTTCAACCTTCCAACCTTCAAACCTGCAACCTGCAAACTCGGCGTAGTAGGCGCGGGTCTGTTTGCCAACGCGACGTTACTTCCAGCCATAAAGAAAATCAAAGATATCGAACTGGTCGGCATCGCCTCCGCGGGCGGACTGCACGCCCAGCACGCGGCCAAAAAATTCGGCTTCGCCTACGCAACTTCCAGCGATGACGAAATCCTGAACGACCCGGATATCAACACGGTGGCCATCCTGACCCGTCACGACACGCACGCCGACCTGGTAGTCAAGGCCTTGCAGGCGGGGAAACATGTTTTCGTGGAAAAACCTCTCGCTATTACACAAGAACAGTTGGATGCCATTGTAGGGGCGACTCACGTCGTACCCGAAGGGTATGAGTCGCCTTTACTGACCGTAGGCTTCAACCGCCGCTTCGCCCCCCTCGCCCAACTCCTCCACTCGTCACTCGTCACTCGTCACGAACCCTTGCACATGCACTACCGCGTCAACGCCGGCTACATTCCCCTCAACCATTGGGTGCACGATCCTGTCATCGGCGGGGGACGGGTCATCGGCGAAGGCTGCCATTTCGTGGACTTCCTGACCTTCCTGGCTGGCGCCGCGCCGGTTTCGGTCAGCGCGCATGCCCTGCCCGACAACGGCAAATACCAAGAAGACAACGTCTCGATGACCTTCACCTTCCCGGACGGCTCGGTCGGCGTGGTGGATTATCTCGCCAACGGCGACAAAGCCTTCCCCAAGGAGCGCCTGGAAGTCTTCTGCGGCGGGCGCGTGGCCGTGCTGGACGATTTTCGCACGCTGGAGATGGTGCGCGATGGGAAGCGGACGACGCTC
>JBFMCM010000182.1:0-3156 GCA_040754355.1 Chloroflexota bacterium
AGTCTGCAAATTTCTAGCGGACTGAAGTCCGCACTCCGTCGCGAATAGGAATCTAAATTTCTACCAACTTGCTCACCAGCGCCGTCAGCAACTTGACAGCGTTTTGCACGTCGTCATAATCCACCATCTCGGACGGGGTGTGGACGTAGCGGCAGGGGATGGAGAGACATCCCGCCGGGACGCCGGCGTGGGCCAACTGGATGGCGCGCGCATCCGTCGAGCCGCCCTCCAGGACCTCGCGCTGGTACGGGATTTTCGACTTTTCCGCCGTCCGGATCATCCACTCCACCACGCGCGGGTCGGCCAGCATGCCGGCATCCTTGACTTTGACGGCCGGTCCCTTGCCTAACCCGACCTCCATCTTGGAGCCTTTGGGCGTGTCGCCGGTGCCGGTCACGTCCACGGCCAGGCCGAGGTCGGGGTCAATGCCGAAGGCGGAGGTCGTCGCGCCGCGTATGCCCACTTCCTCCTGGGTGGTGAAGACGAAATACAGTTCATGCGGCGTCTCTTTGAGGCTGCGCAGGGTTTCGATCATGACGGCGCAGGAGATTCGGTCGTCCATGGACTTGGCGGCCAGGCGCTTGCCCAGGTCGAGGAACGGGCGCTCGAAGCCGCACACGTCGCCCACTTTTACCGGGCAGTCCTTCCGGTTCGAGGCGCCCACGTCAATGAAGCACTGCTCCAGCGTGGGGGCTTTGCTTGGGTCGGTCAGGCGGTCGGTGCCGATGACGCCCGGCAGGCCGCTCACGAAGCGGACGCGGCTGCCGGTCAGCGCCTGCGGGCGGATGCCGCCCATGCCCGTGAAGCGGACGAAGCCGTTCTCGTCAATGTGGGTGGCCATCAGGCCGATCTCGTCCATATGGGCGGCCAGCATGATGCGTTTGCCTTTAGCAGACTTCCTGCCCTTGCGGGCGATCAGATTGCCGAGGGCGTCCACGCGGATTTCGTCAGCCAGGGGCTTGATCTCTTTGCGGATAACCTCGCGGATGGCTGTCTCGTAGCCGGAGGGGGAAAAGGTTTCGGTCAGTTTTTGGATGAGGAGTTTCATGTTTTCACCACAGATAAACACAGATGAACACGGAGAGGTGGATGAACGCGATTAAGCGCGCTCCCTTTCCAAGATGGCAGGAGTCAGGCGGCTCAACGCGGCGTGGATGAGGGCGGCGTAGTTCTTCCAGTCGTCGAGACGGGCGAGGCTGGCAGCGGTGTGGCTGTAGCGGTGCGGCACCGAGACCGAGAGGCTGGGGATGCCCGCCCGTCCTTTGTGGATGGCCCCGGCATCCGTCCCGCCGCCGCCCGGCTGGCGGTACTGGTACGGGATGCCTTCGGCGTCGCCCACGGCCGCGAAATGGCGCACCAGGCGCGGGTCCGAGAGCGTGCTGGCATCGGCGATGTAGATGGCTGGCCCGAGGCCGAGTTTCGTATTGTAAGCCGTATTCTCCTCGCCCTCCCAGTCCGGCAGGTCGTGGGCGGGTGTGGAGTCGATGGCGATTGCCAGGTCGGGGTCGAGGGCGTGGGCGGCCACTTTTGCGCCCCGCAGGCCGTTCTCCTCCTGGACGGTGAAGGCCGCCAGCAGGTCTATATTCGACGGGGCGTTCTTGACCAGTTCGATCAGTGTAGCCACACCGAGGCGGTTATCGAGCGACTTGGCGATGAGCGACGGCCCGCTGCGCTGGAATTTGGTAGCAAAGGCAGCCCGGTCGCCGAGTTTGGCCTTGCCGCCCGGACCGATGTCAATGCGCAGGGCGTCCAGCGGGATGGATTTCCTGCGCTCCTCGACGGTGGTCAGGTGGATGGGGCGCGCCCCGATGATGCCGGGGGTGTATTCCTTGCCCACCCAGACCGGTTTGCCGACCAACTGGCGCACGTCCAGGCCGCCGACGGTCTCGAAGCGGTAGAGGCCTTCGCCGTCCTCGGCCACCAGCATGAAGCCGACCTCGTCCATGTGGGCGGAGACCATCACCCGCAGGCGTTTCGCCCCCGCGCCTTTTTTGGTTGCCAGCACGTTTCCGAGGGCGTCCACCCTGACATTGTCCGCATGGCCCTTGATCTCTTCCAGCACGATCTGGCGCACTTCGCCCTCGTCGCCGGAGACGGCTGCGGCATTGCAGAGTCTTGCGAGCAGTTTGAGTTGGGGATTTCCGATGGTGAGCATAATGGCTAGTTGTCCCAAACGAATTTTTCCATAGTATCCGGCTCCAGCCCGGCGATGAACTCGGCCATCAGCCGCCCGGCGCGCTGGATGTCCTTGAGCGCCACGGCTTCCACCGGCGTGTGCATGTAGCGCAGCGGGACGCCGATGACCGCGCTGGGGATGCCCTCCGCCGTCACCTGCGTGGCGAAGGCGTCCGTGCCGGTGTGGCGCGGGGCGTATTCCACCTGGCAGGGGATTTCCAGTTTGTCGGCCAGGTCCTTCAGGCCTTTGAACAATGCCGGGTGGACGTTGGGGCCCATGCAAAGGGTGGGACCCTTGCCGAACGGGACGGTCTGCCAGCCATCCGCGCCGGGACCTTTGGCGAAGGTCACGTCCACGACCAGGGCGATGGATGGGCGGATGTGATATGCGGAGGTGTAGCCGCCGGTCAGCCCGGTCTCCTCCTGGACCGTGGCAACGGCCCACACGTCCCAGGCATGCGGGCGCGTCTGGAGTTCCTCCAGGCAGACGGTCAGCGCGGCGACCGAGGCGCGGTTGTCCAGTGTGTGGCCGGAGATGACCTCCCCGGCCAGTTCGACCGGTTCGGAGGCGTAGGAGACCACGTCGCCCACGCGCACGAGTTCGGCGACCTTCTTCGGCGGCAGGCCGGTGTCCACCAGCAGGTATTCGAGCGGCACGGGACCGTCGCCCAGGTCGGGCGGCAGGAGCCGGGCGGACGGCTGGGCAACCACAGCGGGCAGGTCGGCGCGTCCGTGCACGGTGACCCGCTGGCCGGGCAGGACGCGCGCGTCCACCCCGCCGACGCTGGTGACGCGCAGGAAACCGTCCACGATGCCGGTCACCATCAAGCCGATGGCGTCCATGTGGGCGGCGAGCATGACCGAGGGCCGGGGTTCTTGGCCGGTGCCGCGCCGCAGTCCGTGCAGCGAGCCGACATTACTGCGGCTGATCTCATGGACGAGCGGCTTCCAGCGGGCTTCGATAATGCGGGCTGCCGGGTC
>JBFMCM010000183.1:0-2543 GCA_040754355.1 Chloroflexota bacterium
CCATAAATCAAGCAGGCGCTGGCAGCCGCCAGCGCCTCTAGGCTCCTTATTTCTGAAGGAGGCTGCGGACCGCGGCCGAGGCCTGGTCGCCAGTGGCGCGGCCGGCAATGCGCGGCATGAGCACTTTCATGACCTTACCCAGGTCGGCGGGCGAGGCGGCCCCCACTTCGGCAATTGCGGCGGCAGCCAGCGCATTAAATTCGTCTACGTTCAGGGCAGACGGCAGGTAGGCTTCCAGCACCTTGATCTCGGCCTGGGTGTCGGCGACGATGTCGGGACGGTTGGCCCGGCTGGCCTCTTCCACCGATTCGCGGCGGGTCTTGATCTCCTTCTGGAGAATACCCAATACGGCATTCTCCTCCAGGCTCAATTGTTTATCTTTTTCCGTCTGCCGGATGGCGGCCAGCGCCATGCGGACGGTGCGCTTGGTCACGTCATCGCCGGCTCTCATGGCGTCTTTCAAGGCTTGTTCGAGTTTGGCTTTTGTATCCATGCTGTCATTATACCTCGCGAAAAATCCGTCTATCCCTGGCAAAAACGGGAAAGCAGATCAGGTTGTAAATCGTGGACTGTGACTTCGTATTCGTAGCGGGTACGTTTCACCGCTGCAGCAAACGCGTAGGGAAACTTCGGCCCGCGCGAGGGCGCGTCCAGGTTCATCCAGGCATGGGAATCACGCGGTAGGAGCGGGACGATGAAGCGCCCCAGGCCCGGGATCCAGGAGAGCGGTTCGAGCGGCCAATAGATTTTCCCGGAGCGCAGGTCGGGACCGTTGAGCAGGCCGCCGTCAAAGGGGTCTATTTCTTCGGGAGGCGGCCAGCCGTGCTCCGGGAAGCGCCTCAGCCAGAGGGTGACGTAGTTGCTGTGCGCATACAGGTCCTGGGCGGCATGAGTGAGGCGCCCGAAAGCCTTCTGCGCCGAGGCAGTCTCCCCGGCTTCCAGCGCCGGTCGGATGAGGGCGCGGTTCGCTTCGATATAAGCCCAACTCGCGGCGAAAGCGTTCTGGTCGAAGTGGTATTCGGCGTGGCCGATCTGGCCGCGCGGCCGGTCCTGGTACAGGTTGGCAGCGATGACCTTCTCCAACGCCGCCAGGGTGAAGTATTCCTTCAGCGCCTGCTCAGTGATGGCGCGGTGGTATGGTTTCAACATTCCAGTTGTCCTCTCTATTTTGTCAAAGACAGCAACTGCTTACCCTCCCGCAGGCTCCAGAGGCCATGAGCAGGATGGGCATATCGCAAAATCCTGTCTGCACTTGTGACCGGCTCATTGTAAACCTGTGGGAGGCTATGGGTAGGTAGTTACCAACGACAAACTTATTTCAACCCCATGAGTTGATACACTGCCACTGGCTGGGTGCGGCCCTTTACCTGCAAAGCAGCCAGCGGCTCGGCGCTGACTCTCCCGGCGATGTTGGTGTAGGTCAACTGGTCAATCAGCACCTGGCCGGGACCCGCGGCGGTCTCGAGGCGGTGGGCCACGTTGACCGTATCGCCGACCGCGGTGTAGTTGAACAGGTCACTGGTGCCGACATTCCCGACCATGGCATCGCCACTGGAAATGCCAATGTGGAAGTTCAGATGGTGGAGCGGGTCGGCAAATCGTTTGTGTGCCAGGAGGGCACGTTCCAGGATGGTCAGGGCGGCGCGGGCGGCGCGCAGGGCGTGATCCGGTTGGGGGTCGGGAGCGTTCCAGAGGGCCAGGACGCCGTCACCCCAGAATTTGTCCAGGGTGCCCTCTTCCTCGAGGATGGCCTGGGCGGCCAGGGAGAGGTAGTGATTCAGTATCTTGAAGAGCATTTCCGGAGCAATTTTCTCGCTAAAGGAGGTGAAGCCGGAAATGTCGGCGAACAGGATGGTGGCGGTCTGGCGCGTGCCGTCCAGCCGCAGGTGGGACGGGTCGGAGAGCAGGCGGTCACGGACGCGCGGGGCCACCACCCGGCCAAAAGTCTGGCGGATGCGTTCCTGTTCGGCTTCCAGTTTGCGGCGCTCGGTCAGGTCTTCGAAGACGAGGGTGGCGCCTTTGGTGCTGAGGTAGGCGTCCCGCAGGGGGGAGCAGGAAAGGCGCAAGTAGAGGTCGCCGCGCGGCGGGATGTTGCGGGTGATTTCGCGGGATAATGTCACCACACCGCGTTCGACTGCCTCGGCGGCAGCAGTTTCCATGTCGGGACAGAGCGGGAGCGCGTCAGGGAGGTGTTTGCCGACCACGTCCTTCACTGAAATGCCGAGGATATTTTCCGAGGCACGGTTGAAGAGCGTGATTTTACGCTCCACGTCGGTGGTAATGACGCCGGTGGCGATGGAGGCAAAGATGTCGTCCATCAGGTTTTTCATTTCCAGGGTCTGGTCGAGTGTGCGGCGCAGGTTGGTGAAAAGACGGGCATTCTCCAGCGCCAGGGCGGATTGCCCGGCCACCGTGCCGAGGAATTCAAGATCCTCACTGTTGTATGGATCGCCGGAGCGCTTGCTGCCAAGCGCCATGAAGCCGATCAAACTGCCTTCGTATCGCAGAGGAATGAACGCAGTGCAGTTCAAAGCGAGATAGAA
>JBFMCM010000184.1:0-3967 GCA_040754355.1 Chloroflexota bacterium
TGCTTCTCTCTCCGCCAGTGTGGACGAGATGCGCCTGACGGCCGGCGCGCTGCTGGACAGCGTAGTCCAGCCTTTTCAGGTCTCCCTGAACAAGCCGGTCATCATCGCCGCGGCCTACCCCTCGGCGGACGGCGCGGCGATGGCTAGTATTCCCGCCCAAACCGCGCTCCAACCAGGCAATACGCAGGCGGCGGTCAACTTGCAGACCCAGGCCGATATTTACCAGGCCTTGCTGGCGGCCATCAACGAACGTCCGTGGGTGAGCGGGTTCGTCAGCCGGGGTTACTTCCCTCCAGCGGTGCTGCACGACGCCTCGGCTTCCGTGCATGGCAAACCCGCTGCGGATATTCTGTGGTATTGGTATCCGAGGCTGTTGGGGATTACGCCGTAAATTGTGGCTTGGTTTATACTAACTCGTGCTATAATCAAACCGGTCATTATGACCGGTTTGGAGTCTATATGGTGACAATCAATATTTCCGAGGCCAAGAGCCGCTTTTCCGAATTCCTCTCCCGCGCGGCAGGAGGGGAACGATTTATCATCATGCGTCGTTCCCGTCCGCTGGCGGCGATCATCAGCGCGCAGGAATTGGAGCGGTTGGAACGCGCCGCCGAGGTCTCCCGCAGATTGGCGCAAACGCTGGGGCAATCCCCTGATCTGCTCGTGGCAATCGAGGCGGGGAAAGTCCATCCCGCCATGGCTGCCTTTGGCTTATGGAGAGATGAAGAAGACCTGGCTGAGCTGGAAATCAAGGTGGCTGAAAACCGTGCTCGTTATACGGCTCGCCCGATGGCTGACTTATGAATCTTCTCGACACTGACCACTGTATCGCCATCTTGCGCCAGAGGCTCGACCTGAGAGAGAAAGTAAAGCCGGATGAGGCCCTGGCAACCACTGCCATCAACGTGGCCGAACTGACCCACGGCGCACAGCGTTCCCTCCATCGGGAAGATAACCTTGCCCGTCTGGAAGTACTCCTTGCCGCGCTGACCGTCCTGCCTTTCGACGGACCTGCCGCCCGTCGTTTTGGCTTTCTAAAGGCCGAGTTGGAGGTCAAGGGAAAACCGCTGGACGATCTGGATATGCAAATTGCCAGCATTGCCATCGAAAATAACCTGACATTATTGACGAATAACACCAAACATTTCGAGCGCATTCCAGAATTACAGTTGGATAACTGGCTGCGATGATGGATGCATCCGCTTTCGTAAGAACTTGTAATACCGTAATTGCGAGACAAATTTCTTTTTCCTGCAAGGACGCCTCCCATGGCGTCCTTGTGTGTTTAAAGGTCAGGTTTCAAAACTGCCAAAGGAGGTCTTATGTCCAAGAAATTCCAACGTTTCCTGATAAGCCTGATGGGGATTCTTGTAGTGCTCTCCATCATTTTGTCCGTGCTTGGTATTTACACCGCCCGGCGTTCCTTCCCGCAGGTGGATGGCGAGATCCAACTCTCCGGCCTTGACGGCGAAGTGGACATCTACCGCGACGGTTATGGCGTTCCCCACATCTACGCCTCCAGCCTGCACGACCTGTTCTTTGCGCAGGGCTACGTCCACGCCCAGGACCGCTTCTGGCAGATGGACTTCTGGCGACACATCGGTTCCGGGCGCCTCTCCGAGATGTTCGGCAAGGACCAGGTCGAGACGGATGCATTCCTGCGCACCATGGGCTGGGAACAGACCGCCGGGCAGGAATTGGCCACCTCCAGCATCGAAGCGGTTGCCATTCTCACTGCTTATTCGGAAGGCGTCAATGCCTATCTTGCAGACCATTCCGGTTCGGCCATCAGCCTGGAATATGCCATCCTGGGTTTGTTGACGCCTGATTACGAACCCGAACCCTGGACGCCGATCCACACCTTGACCTGGGCGAAGGCCATGGCCTGGGATTTGCGCGGCAACATCGACTCTGAAATCGAGCGCGCCCTCCTGATGAAAGTTTTCACCCCGCAGCAGTTGGCGGACCTGTATCCTGCCTACCCGTCCGATCACCCGGTCATCGTCGAGAGTTTTCCGCTGGCGAGTGCGGGCGCGCAAGCATCCAGCGATGCACCCCTCGTTGCGGCTGACTCGGCGTTACTGGCCGCCTCCCACAATCTAGCCCTGCTGGATTCTTTCCTCGGCCCCGGCGGGACCGGCATCGGCTCGAACTCTTGGGCCGTCTCCGGCCAACTGACCGAGAGCGGCATGCCGCTGCTTGCCAACGACCCGCACCTGGGCATCCAGATGCCCTCCATCTGGTATCAGATCAGCCTGCATTGCCAGCCGAAGAGCGACGCCTGTCCCTATGAGGTGGCTGGCTTCTCGTTCGCCGGCGTACCGGGCATCGTTATCGGCCACAATGACAAGATTGCTTGGGGCTTCACTAACAATGGCCCCGATGTAATGGACTTGTATATCGAAAAAGTCAATCCGGATAATCCCAACCAATATGAGGTAAACGGCCAGTGGGTGGACTTCGAGACGCGCACCGAAACCATCCATGTGGGCGGCGGGGAACCGGTGGAGGTGACTGTCCGCTCCACGCGGCACGGGCCGGTCATTTCGGAGGTTTATGGCCTGGAAGAGTTCGGCGAACAGGCCGGGATGGATTTGCCCGAAAACTTCGCCATCGCCTTGCGCTGGACGGCGCTCGAACCGGCTCACATCTTCGAGGCCATCTGGGGCTTCAACAAAGCCCAGGACTGGGACGATTTCCGGGCCGCGGCGCGCAATTTCACGGTCCCGGCCCAGAACCTGCTCTACGCCGACGTGGACGGGAATATCGGTTACCAGGAGCCGGGCAATATCCCCATCCGGCAGAACGGCGATGGAGGCCTGCCCGTCCCTGGCTGGACGGATGACTACGAGTGGACCGGTTATATCCCATTCGATGACCTGCCGTTCGTCTTCAACCCCGAGTCTGGTTACATCGTCACGGCCAACAACCAGTCCGCGCCGCGCGATTATCCTTACCTGGTGACCACGGATTGGGACTACGGCTTCCGGGCGGCGCGCATCGTCGAGATGATCGAGAATGCCCCCGGCCCGATTGACCTGGCCTATATCCAGCAGATGCAGGGCGACTCGACCAGCCTGAATGCCGAGGTGCTGGTGCCCATTCTAATGTCCCTGCCGATGGAAGGCCGGGATGACGAAGTCCGACAATTTTTCCTGGCAGGCTGGGACTACCGCGAGGCGGCAGATTCACAAGCCGCCCTGCTGTTCGAGCGTTTCTGGTGGAACCTGCTGATGGATACCTTCTACGATGAGCCTTTCCCGGAGGATTATTTCCCGGCGGGCGGGGCGCGTTTCTACGAAGTGATGCGCAACCTGGTGCAGGAACCGGAAAGCGCCTGGTGGGACGACCAGTCCACACCGGACGTGGTCGAGACCCGTGACGGAATCTTCCTGCGTGCGTTTACAGAGACGGTCCAGATCGGGGAGGAACGTTATGGCAAGAACCTCGCCGATTGGCCCGCCTGGGGCGACTTGCACGCGGCCACCTTCCGCAACCAGACCCTGGGGGAGTCAGGCATCGGCTTGATCGAGTCCATCTTCAACCGCGGGCCCTTCCCCACCGGAGGAGGCGAATCCATCGTCAATGCCACCGGCTGGACACTCGGATTCGGTTTCGAAGTGGACTGGCTGCCGTCCATGCGCATGATCGTGGACCTGGGCGACCTGCGCAACTCGGTCACGGTGCATACCACCGGTCAGTCCGGCCATGCCTATCACCCGCACTATGTGGACCTGGCGCCCTTGTGGGCTAACGTCCAATATTATCCGATGCTCTGGAACGAGCAGGCGGTGGTCAGCAATGCGGAGTCACATTTGAGGTTTTTGCCTTAATACTGGAGTAGACAAAAAAAGAGAGAGCGGTGCAAAGCGCCGCTCTCTCTTTTTTTGATCATTTTCTTATTCCTCTACGGCTTGCTTTGCGGCAATTTCCTTCCTTGCCTTGATGGCTTCTGTCACTGCTGGGA
>JBFMCM010000185.1:0-3388 GCA_040754355.1 Chloroflexota bacterium
CCGTCAAATCCCTCGAAACTGGCCAATACTGGGCTACCAAGACTTATGCCGCCCTGAATGTCCACCAGGACGAATACTACCAGGAGAATGTGGTCATCGGCGGTCTGCCAGCCGGGCTCTACGAAATCAACATTCCCTACGGCGCTCTCAACCGCAAGGTGACCATCGAAATCCTGCCTGGCCAGGTGACGTATTTCAACTTCTATGGCTTCAGCGGTTTCGATTTCGGCTCCCCGGTCACACCGACCCCGACCCCTTGACGTATCGAACATCTGTGCTATACTCTTCCCCATTCACAGGAAGAGAGGATCCTATGCCCCGAAAATCCGATTCTGAAAACCAAACTCCCCTCGACGAAGGACGCCGCGCCATGTTGGACAAGGCTGTCGGCGATATTGTCAAACGCTACGGCGACGGCTCGATCATGCGCCTGGGGGAAGCCCATACCATGGTGGTGGACGCCATCCCGACCGGTTCGCTTTCGCTCGACCTGGCCCTGGGCGCCGGCGGCATCCCGCGCGGACGCATCACCGAAATCTACGGCCCGGAATCCTCCGGCAAGACCACCATCTGCCAGCACATCGTTGCCGAGGCCCAGAAACTCGGCGGCACTTGCGCCTACGTGGATATGGAACACGCCCTCGACCCAGCCTACGCCGCCAAATGCGGCGTGGATATCGAGAACCTGCTCGTCTCCCAACCGGACACCGGTGAACAAGCCCTCGAAATCACTGAAACGCTCGTCCGTTCCGGCGCAGTGGACATCGTCGTGATCGACTCAGTGGCAGCCCTCGTGCCGCGCTCCGAGATCGAAGGCGACATGGGCGACGCCCAGATGGGTGCCATGGCGCGCCTCATGTCGCAGGCGCTGCGCAAACTTTCCGGAGCCATCAACCAGACCAAGACGGCGGTCGTCTTCACCAATCAGTTGCGCATGAAGATCGGCGTCATGTTTGGCAACCCGGAGACTACCACAGGCGGCAACGCCCTCAAATTCTATGCCTCCGTCCGCCTCGATGTGCGCCGCATCCAGTCCATCAAGGTCGGTGCGGACATCGTCGGCAACCGGACGCGCGTGCGCGTGGTCAAGAACAAGGTCGCGCCGCCCTTCCGCACCGCCGAGTTCGATATCATGTACAACGAAGGCATCAGCAAGGTGGGCGACCTCATTGACCTCGCCACCCAACTCGGCATCGTGGACAAACGCGGCGCGTTCTTCTCCTACAACGAGACCCGTCTCGGCCAGGGACGTGAGAATTCCAAAGAATTCCTGCGCCAGAACCCCGACTTGGCCGCTGACATCGAGGCAGTCATCCGCCAGCGCGCCAGCGGCGGCGAAGTGGCCCTCCCACTGACGAGCAGCGGAGGCGCTGGCGAAGGGGAAGAGGCTGGAGAAGAGGGTTAGCAGTTAGCGTCTAGCAATGGATGAGAAGATGGACACGCGACGATTTTTCCTGAAACTCGTGCCCATCTATTTTATTCTCTGGCTGGCGGCCTGCACTCCCGAAGCGTCCGCGACCCCTTACCTGCCTCCCACGCCCGCGCCGCGTGTTACCCTGCTGCCTACGCCCACTTCAACCTTGCCTCCGGGCGTCCCGACCCCTGCCTGCATTGACAATTTAGCCTTCCGGGACGATCTGACCATCCCCGACTACAGCGTCGTCTCCCCGGGCAGCCTGCTGGACAAACAATGGCTTGTCCAGAACTCCGGCTCCTGCAACTGGGACGAGCGCTACCGGCTGCGCATGATTGGCGGCTACCCGATGGGCGCGGCAGAGGAGCAGGCGCTCTACCCGGCGCGCGCCGGAACCGAGGCCATTATCCGCATCCTGTTCACCGCGCCTTCGGATGCAGGGGAGTACGTCAGCCTCTGGCAGGCCTACGACCCGAACGGATTGGCTTTTGGGGAAGCATTCCTGATCAAGATCGTCATCCAACCATGACCAGTTCCCTGTTTCACATCCGCCTGCTTACACCTTCCGACCAGGATTGGGTGCGGCAGAAAATGATCGAAGAATGGGGCGCGGAGATAATCGTTGTCCATGGTGAGGTCTTCCGCCCGGCCGAATTGCCAGGGTATGTTGCTGAACTGGATGGGGAAATCGTCGGCTTACTCACCTACCGGATCGCCGGGAACGAATGCGAAGTGATGACGCTCAATTCCTGGCGTGAAGGCATCGGCGTGGGCACGGCGCTGATCGAAGCGGCGCGGCAGGCTGCCGGCGCTGCCCTGAGCCGCCGGGTTGAGCCTATCGAAACCCTGTCGAAGGGTCAGGCCGGGTGCAGGCGGCTGTACCTCGTCACCACCAACGACAACACGCACGCCCTGCGTTTTTACCAGAAGCGCGGCTTCACCCTCTGCGCGGTCCGACTGAATGTTATGGTAGAGTCCAGGAAAATCAAGCCTGAGATTTCACTCACAGGCGCGGACGGCATTCCCATCCGGGATGAGATCGAATTGGAAATAAAATTATAGGTAAATCAAATAGGAGGTACGAACAAATGGCAACGATTCGTGAAGGAAAAAAGATGGTCCTTTTGGTTGTTGACGTGCAAGTCGGAGTCATGCGACAAGCCTGGGATTCTCCTCGAATCATCAACAACATCGTGACCGCGGTCGAAAAAGCACGCCGCCAGAGCATACCGGTGATCTGGGTCCAGCACGCGGACGAAGAACTGGTCTATAACAGTCCCGACTGGCAACTCGTGCCGGAACTGGTGCCCGCCGAAGGGGAAAAGCGAATCGAAAAGCAGTTCAACTCCTCCTTCGAGCAAACTCCGCTGGAGGAGACCTTGTCCCGGCTGGGCGCGACACACATCGTCCTGGCCGGTGCAGCCACGAACTGGTGCGTTCGGGCTACCGCCTACGCCGCCCTGGACCGCGGCTACGACCTGACGCTCGTCAAGGATGCCCACACCACTGGAACGATTGAGTTCCAGGATGGGAGCAAGATCGAAGCGGAAAACATCATCACCGACCTCAACATCGCCATGAACTGGTTGAGTTACCCCGGACGGAAGAACACCGTGGTCCCGGCCGAAGAACTCGATTTTTCTGCCTGAGCAGTGTTCTTGCCAGGCTCAACCGCGCGGCGGCAGGCGCTGGACGCCGGGCTAATTCGCCCCTGGCTGGCTTGGCACGAACTTGATCACGCCGGGAAATAGAGAGTCGAAATCAGAGTCGATTTCGAACTGGAGATAGAACTGCAAAGAGGGTAATTTTTCTTTTACTATTGTCCCACAATGTGACGTATTTTCCGAAGGCGGGTAAAGAGCGTCAGACTGAAAAGATACAGGATTATGACTGTCAAAACGATTCCATCGAAGGAATTGCGAGCCGGCCCATCCGGCAGAAAACCGGCAAAGGGATAACCAACGTTGAAAATAA
>JBFMCM010000186.1:0-3469 GCA_040754355.1 Chloroflexota bacterium
GGTGTTCCTGCGCTTGGTAGCCGGCCCCTTCCTGGCGCTGGGCTTGTCTGCCCTCTTTGGCCTGCAAGGCCCGGCGCGCCAGGCGGGAGTCACCGAGGCCGGCATGCCGTCTGCCGTGATGACCACCATCGTGGCCTCCGAATACAACCTGGAGCCTACCCTCGTGACCGCCATCGTATTCATCACCACCATCCTCAGCCCCCTGACGCTCACGCCTTTGTTATACTTCCTGGGAAAGTAGGGACGATGCGCAGCATACTCGCACTCACCCTCAGCCTGGGACTGCTGCTCGTTTTTGCAGGACAAGCGCGGGCGCAGTCAGGCGTCGAGGTGACCGAACTGTCAGCCAGTTACATCTTCGGGGAGGAGATCACATTCTCGGCGCGCATCATGTCCCCATCCCCCCTCCAGGATGTTTACCTCTTCTTCCTGGCCGAAGGCGACGCAAACACCCGCATCTTCCCCGTCCAGCCGGATGCCGAAGGGAGGGTGGAATACCGGCACCTCATTCGAGACGGACTCGTGCGTCCATTTGCCCAGGTGGAGTACTGGTTCCAGGCCACCACCGCCGACGGGCAGATTGTCGCCAGCGAACACGCCAGTTTTTTATATGAAGATAACCGCTTCCCTTGGCAAACGCTGGAAAACGAGCAAATCCGGGTTCACTGGTATACCGGAGATGTGACATTCGGGCAGGCCGCCTTCGACGCCGCCCGCGCCGGGCTGGAGAAAATGACCGCCTACCTGGGCATGCAGACCGGCAGCCTGATCCACGTTTTCATCTACGCCTCGGCCGCCGAGGTCCAGGACGCCCTCAGCCTGGGCGGTTACGCCTGGGTGGGCGGCTCTGCCAGCCCGGACCTGGGCGTTGCCCTGACCTCCATCGAGCCGGGCGAAGACCAGTTGGGAGAAATGGCCCGCCAGGTTCCACACGAACTGACCCACATTCTGCTCTATCGGCTGACCGGCCCGGCCTATGTGAGTCTGCCGGTCTGGCTGGTCGAAGGGATTGCCTCGCAGGCCGAGCAGGCCACCAATGCCGACTACATCCAGGCGCTTTCGCTGGCACAGCAAAACGGCACGCTTCTGGAGATGACCAGTCTGTGCGCTCCCTTCCCGGCTGACGCCTCCGGCGCGATTCTGGCCTATGCCCAGTCCGAATCCTTCGTCCGTTACCTGCACGCTGCGTACGGGACCTCGGGCCTGCGCCTCCTGATCCAGGCCTATGCCGACGGCCTGGACTGTGAACAGGGCGCAACGCGCGCCTTGGGCCTGCCGGTATCCCAATTGGATGTGCAATGGCGGCAGTCCATCCTCGGCGAGAACGTGGCCGGATTGGCGCTCCAGAATCTCCTGCCCTACCTTGTCATCCTGGTAATAATTTTTACGATCCCCCTGTGGGGGATATTGAAACGCACACCAAAGGCAGACGATCATGAACACAGACACAAATGACATTCTCCGCCTTCATATCATCGTAACGGGACGCGTTCAAGGGGTTGGCTTCCGCGCCTACGTCCAGGAAGTCGGAACCCGACTGAGATTGTCCGGCTGGGTGCGCAACCTGGGCTACGACCAGGTGGAAGCCGTGGCCGAGGGTCCCCGCCCGGCGCTGGAAAAGTTTACGGAGGCGGTCAAGGCCGGGCCGCGCGCCTCCCGCGTGGACGAGGCGCGTATAGAGTGGGAAACAGCCAGCGGCGAATTCGTCGGGTTCAGCGTGCGCTCATCCTGGTAATTATCCTCTCATCTGCATATGGGGCGGACGAGTACGCAGTATAATCATCCCATGACCGATCTCTTCGACCATGCCATGCAGCAGCGCATGAAAGACGAGGCCCCGCTCGCCGCCCGGATGCGCCCGCGCACCCTGGAGGAATTCGTCGGGCAGGAACACATCGTGGGCCCGGGGAAACTCCTGCGGCGCGCCATCGAGGCCGACCGGCTCTTTTCGTCCATCATCCTGTGGGGTCCGCCCGGCACCGGCAAGACGACCTTGTCGCAAGTTATCTCCAACCGCACTCAATCCCACTTCGAGACGCTTTCGGCTGTTCTGGCCGGCAAGGCCGAACTCAAGGAAGTCATTGACGCCGCCCAGGAACGCCGCCGTCTGCACCAAAAGAAGACCACCTTGTTCGTGGACGAAGTCCATCGCTGGAACAAAGCCCAACAGGACGCCTTGCTCCCGCATGTGGAGAATGGCACCATCCTCTTCATCGGCGCGACGACGGAGAACCCCTACTTCGAGGTCATCGGCGCCCTGGTCTCGCGCTCGCGGGTCTTCCAACTCCTGCCGCTGACAAGCGAACAGATCGGCGCCATCGTGGATGCGGCCCTCGCTGACTCGGAACGCGGCTACGGCTCGCGCCGCATCCGCCTGGACCCGGACGCCCGTCTCCATCTGGTTGACGTTTCCGGCGGCGACGCCCGCAATGCCCTCAACGCCCTCGAACTGGCCGTCGAGTCCACGCCTACCGAGGCGGACGGGATTATCCACATCACGATGGATGTGGCCCAGGAATCCATCCAGCGCCGGGCTGTGCTCTACGACAAGGACGGCGACGCCCACTACGACACCATCTCAGCCTTCATCAAGTCCGTGCGCGGCTCCGACCCGGATGCCGCCCTCTACTGGCTGGCAAAGATGGTCTACGCCGGGGAGGACCCGCGCTTCATCCTGCGCCGCCTCATCATCCTGGCCGGGGAAGACATCGGCCTGGCCGACCCGCTGGGCATCGTAGTCGCATCTTCCGCCATGCAGGCTTTTACCTTCATCGGCCTGCCGGAGGGGATATACCCGCTGGTGGAGGCCACGTTGTATCTGGCTACCGCGCCCAAGTCCAACAGCGCCGGGGCGTATTTCAAGGCCTTCGAGCGCATCGAGCAGGAAGGCGTGGGCGACGTGCCTACGCACCTGAAAGACAGCAATCGTGACGCAGTGGCACTCGGTCACGGCAAGGGATACGAGTATCCCCACATGCAGGAAGGGCATTTCATCCCGCAGCAGTATCTCCCCAAAGAACTGCTCGGCACCTATTTCTACAAACCCTCCGACCAGGGCTACGAAGCCCAGGCCAAGGCCCGGCTGGAAATGTGGCGCGAGGCCCAGCGCAAAGCCCTCGACATCAAGCGTCGTGAGGACGTGCCGGAGTTGACGCAGGAACAGATAGAGGCTATCAAGAGGAAGATCAAGTGACAATTCTCTTCCTTATCCGTCACGGTGAGAACGACCACCTAAAAAAAGGCATCCTGATTGGTAACACTCCCGGCATCCATCTCAATGACCGCGGACGCGAACAGGCCGCCGCGCTATGCGCCTCCTTGAAAGACCTCCCCATCAAGGCAATCTACTCCAGCCCGCTGGAGCGCGCCCTCGAGACCGCCGGTCCGCTGGCTGAGGCGCTCAGGCTGGAGGTCCTCGTTCGCCCGGGATTGGCGGACACGAACGTCGGTGACTGGGCCGGGAAAAAAC
>JBFMCM010000187.1:0-2697 GCA_040754355.1 Chloroflexota bacterium
CCTCCCGGTGCTGCCGGCGCATTTCATCTTGCACCCGATAGCGGAAGATTTCATCCTGCTGGCGGGCGAGGTCCAGCAAGTGGGGAATCTGGTCGAGGTAGGCGAGGAATTCCTGAGCAGTCATATGGGCTGAAATTATCCGGTTCTTTACGGTGATGTGGCATCCATCACTGGTTGCGTAAATACTTTCCGAAGACGGTCTCTTCCACGTCCAGCCACTGATAGCCAGTGTGGAAACGCCAATGAAAGCGACCGAGGACATCCAACCCGCTCTTCCGGTAAAATGCAACGCCAAGCGGGTGGAAGGAAGCCGCATAGAGATGATATCCCGGTATCTCGCGGGCGCGCAGGTATTCTTCAAATGCCTGCATCAGCCGGGTACCGATCCCCTTGCGCCGCCATTGAGGGAGCAGGCCGATATGCAGGTGGGCAGGGAAGGGATCCAGATTTATTTTCGGGTAGTTGACCTTGCGCCCGGCTCGCTCGGTCAGGAAGTTGGCCCACCACCAGGCCGGCCAGCCGTATGCTCCTGCAAGGGTACGTTTCCGAAGAAGTGCACGCGTGCGAGGCTCGTAGACTTTTTCACAGCGGCGCGTGTCCACTGCGCCGAGGAGCGCGCCCACCACCTGTTCATCCATCGCTGCGACGAAAGTGCTTTCCGGTTCGAGTTCATAGTAATGGGACATGCTGTCTGCCAGGTACTCGCGCAGGCGCGGATGGCGGCGCTGCAACTCCGGGCGGGCAAAATCATCCTCGCCGTAGATGGCACGGATGCCGGCGTGGTCGGCAGGCGAGCAGGGACGAATCACCAGGTTTTTAATCATCCTTTTTTGAACACGGCAGCCATCTTGATGACATCGTCGAAATGCAACTGGTCATGGTCAATGCTCACCTTCAGCGCCTGGATGAGGTTGAAGACACCAACAGCAGGGTCATAGGCATAAATATTGCCGAGCACAGCCGGGTCCTTGCCTGTGTAGAAGGCGCGCGTCCGGGCATGCGCGGATTCCATCTCCGCTTTGAGCGCCTTCAGCGGGATCCGTTTCGTTGGATTGTATTTCGGCGTCCAAAAGTAACTAAATGACATTGGGAAGGATGGCCTTTTGTAGATGTTCTCGATCTCCGCCGAATACGGCCTGCTGCGGCGCAGGCGACCGTACCAGCCGAGGGCCGCCCAGCCAAAATGCAGACCGGGCAGCATGCTGATGAACAGGCGCACATTGTGGTCGAAGATTTCGCCGATGCACCATTCTTTGGGTGCTGGGCGCTGCCAGATTTGCGCCTCCGTCAGGCCCTTGAGGGCGGCGAAAGCGGCTTCGCGCTGGGAGTCGAGCAGGTCGAGGTAGGTGGAAATGATGTTTGACATTCCTTCTCCTTATGGGCACGATACATCGTGCCCCTACCCAATTACCCGACCACGCGTATCTCGCGCGGCATGTCGCTCAGGCAATCCGCGCCAGTCTCGGTGATGACCACATTATCCTCGATGCGCACGCCGTTGCGACCGGGCAGGTAAATGCCCGGCTCGACGGTGAAGGCCATACCCGGCTCCAGAATCTGCATGTTGTCGCCGCGCATGTACGGGTCTTCGTGGCCCTCCATGCCGATGCCGTGGCCGGTGCGGTGCGTAAAGTACAGCCCGTACCCAGCCTTCTCGATCACTGACCGGGCAGCGATGTCCACCTCCGCGCAGGGCGCGCCAGGCTTGCAGGCCGCCCGCCCGGCCGCGTTGGCCTCCTGCACGGTGCGATGGATCTTCTGGTATTCGGCCTCCACTTCGCCCACGGCGAAGGTGCGCGTCAAGTCGGAGATGTAGCCGTCGAACGCCGCGCCCCAGTCCACCACCAGCAGGTCGCCGGGCTTGAGTTTCCGCTCGGAGGGGGCAGCGTGCGGGTTGGCGCTGTTCGGCCCGCCCGAGACGATCGGCGCGAACGGCATCTCGGACTGCGACCCGCCGCGCAGCAGTTGGACGACCAGTTCCCCGGCAAGGTCCTTCTCGGTCATGCCGATTTTGATCGAGGGAAGAGTCGCCTCCAGCGCGGACTGGGCGATCTGCACCGCCTTGCGCATGGCAGCCACCTCGTCCGCATCCTTATGGACCCGCAGCCGGCTGACGGTATCCGAGCCGTCCGGGAAGTCCGGGCGACGGGACGCCGCCCCTACGGCGGCCTCAAGGTACCTGAATTCCAACAGGCGCATCTGGCGCGGTTCCACGCCGATGCGCCTTCCCTCCAGTCCTCGCGACTGGACCGCCCGGCGGAATACCCCGTCCCATTCGTCCGGCTTCTCGCCGTAGGGAAAAGCCTTGACCTCGAAAGGCAGGTCTTTCACCTTGAGCATTTCCAGTTCGGGCAGGATGACCACTGGCAGCGCGTCCGCTGTAAAAACGACGACGACCGGGCGCTCCATCAGATGGAAATGCAGTCCGGTCAGGTAAACCAGGGATGGGCCGGGGTTCAGGGCGAGGGCGTCCAGGCCGGAGGCTTGCAGGGAAGCGGTCAATTTTTCGAGACGGGAGGCTGGCATGGGATACTCCATCGGAAGGAAAATTGTTGGGAAGTCTTCATTCCCATATTCGAACCGTCCCGCAGGGCGAAAAAACAACCAGGGCTCTCGATAAAACCTGCGGGATGTCCTGTCTTTCGTCACAATTGTAAATCATCTGGCAGGAAACCGGGCGAGGGAAAGTCGTTTCGT
>JBFMCM010000188.1:0-4500 GCA_040754355.1 Chloroflexota bacterium
TCGCAATCCCGGCCTGGCGCGCACGCTGGCGAATATTGCCGAGGGTGGGAAGAACGCCTTTTATAAAGGCGAGATTGCCGAAACAATCGTATCCACACTGCGCGAGGCGGGCGGCTGCATGACGCTGGACGACCTGGCCGCGCACACCTCCACATGGGACGAATCCATCTCAACCACTTACGGTAAACTGCGGCTGTGGGAGTGTCCGCCCAATGGACAGGGGATTACCGCACTGATTGCCTTGAACCTGCTCGAAGGCTTTGACCTGCCTTCCGACCCACTCGACCCCCTGCGCCTGCACCTTGAGATCGAAGCCCTGCGCCTGGCCTTTGCCGACGCGCGCGAATTTGTTGCGGATCCTGCTGTAGTCATTGTTCCGATTCTGGAACTTATCTCGAAGGGTTATGCTGAAACCCGGCGTAAGTTGATTGACGCAACCAAAGCGACCCTCGATCAACAGCGCGGCACCCCCATTGCTGGCTCGGACACAGTTTATTTTTGTGTGGTGGACAAGTGGGGAAATGCGTGTTCGTTCATCAACAGCAATTATATGGGTTTTGGCACGGGCATCGTACCGAAGGGCTGGGGTTTCACCCTCCAGAACCGCGGCCACAACTTCAGCCTTGACCCGGCGCATCCCAACGCCCTCGCTCCCGGCAAACGCCCGTATCATACAATTATTCCGGCGATGATTACCAGAGCAGGTGATCAGGTATTAGGTAAACAGGTATTAGGTGAACAGTCCTCCTCATTACCTAATTCCTTATTACCTGATACCTTGTTCGCCGCTTTTGGTGTCATGGGCGGCTTTATGCAGCCGCAAGGTCATCTGCAAGTCTTCCTCGCCCTCGCGCAGGGCCTCGATCCGCAGGCCGCGCTGGATATGCCGCGTTTTTGCATCGAGGACGGGACGGCCGGTGGGGTGGTGGCGCTCGAAGAAGGGCTTCCAGCGAAGACGGTTGCCGATTTAACGAGACGCGGGCATCGGGTCCGGTATGTGACGGGCTGGGAGCGAGCACTGTTCGGCCGCGGGCAGGTCATCCTGCGTGACCCGGAGACGGGTGTCCTGACCGGCGGCTCCGACCCGCGCGCCGATGGCTGCGCACTGCCGCTGATATGATGTTTGTCATCCGAGATTGTGACAAATGGTGCTTGTAGGGGGCAATTAAATCATTACAATAACGGTAAACGTTTACAAATATAGTAAGGATATATATGTTTCGCGTCAACCGCCAAACCGATTATGCTATCCGTGTCATCCTGGCCTTGTCAAAAGAATCGCCGGGCACGCGGCTCCCGTCTGCGAGGATCGGCAGGGAGATGCTCATTCCCAAGGCCTTTTTATCACGCATCGTCGCGCAATTGGCGCAGGCTGGCCTGGTTCGAACGTTCGCGGGGCGGGATGGGGGATTGCAGTTGTCTCGACCGGCAGCCGATACTACTTTGCGCGATGTTGTGGAAACGATGGAAGGGCCATTCCTTCTGTCGGAGTGCATGCTGGGCGATGAGGCCTGCCCCTTCGAGGCCGCTTGCCCGGTGCGGACTCGCTGGGCTCGCCTGCAGAACGCAATCCTGACGGAACTGGCGCGTACCAATTTTGCAGAACTGGCGGTGGAAACCGCCAATGAAAAGGGAGCGGTAAACGTTTTACCGACAAGCCCATAATTCCAACTGGAGAGGAGAATATATATGGACCCTGTTGTTTTATCGAGATTGCAATTTGCAGCCACCACCATCTACCACTTTTTCTTCGTCCCGCTGACGCTGGGGCTGTCGTGGGTGGTGGCCGGGCTGCACACGATGTATTACCGAACAGGCGAAGAGAAGTGGAAGCGCATGACCAAGTTTTGGGGCAAACTCTTCCTCATCAACTTCGCTATGGGAGTCGTGACCGGCATCGTGCAGGAATTCCAGTTCGGCATGAACTGGTCGGAATATTCACGCTACGTTGGCGACATCTTCGGCGCGCCGCTGGCGGTTGAAGCGCTGCTGGCCTTTTTCATGGAGTCAACTTTCCTCGGCATCTGGATCTTCGGCTGGGATCGAGCGCCGAAGGGCTTGCACCTGGCCTCCATCTGGCTGGTGGCAATCGGCTCCAACCTCTCGGCGCTGTGGATTTTGATCGCCAACTCGTTCATGCAGAATCCGGTCGGATACGACCCAGCCAGCGTCGAGGCCGGGCGACTCGTCTTGAACAACTTTGGCGCTCTCATCTTCAACCTCAAGGCCTGGCTGGCATTCCCGCATACCATTCTTGCCGGCTTGACGACCGCTGCATTCTTCATGATTGGCATCAGCGCCTGGCACTTGGTTCGCAAGCAGAATGTGGAGATCTTCAAGAAATCCTTCCAGATTGCCGCCGTGCTGGGACTGGTTGCTGTCACCCTGACCGGCCTGATCGGCCATTCACAGGGGGTGGAAGTGATGGAAACCCAGCCGATGAAGATGGCCTCAATCGAGGCCATCTGGGAAAACAACCCAGACGATCCGGGTTCGCCGTTTTCACTTCTCACCATTGGCGATCTGACTGGCAAACAGGAAGTTTGGTCATTGCGCATCCCGCGCTTGCTCAGCCTGATTTCCTGCAACAACCTCGACTGTGAAGTTCCCGGTGTCAATCAAGTTCAGACCCAGTACGAGCAGCAATACGGCCCCGGAGATTACATCCCGCTGATGGTCTTTACCTACTGGGGCTTCCGCTTCATGTTCTTCTCGGCCTTGATCATGCTGGGATTGGCTGGGCTGGGCGTGCTGGCGGTCATGCGCAACAAAGTCGAAAAGATGAAGTTGCTCAAATGGCTGCCGTACGCCATCCTCCTGCCTTATTTTGCAAATACAGGCGGCTGGATCGTGACCGAGATGGGACGCCAGCCCTGGATTGTGCAGGGCTTGTTGATGACCGAAGAGGCAATGTCCCCGAACCTGACCTCGGGCATGATCTTGTTGACCCTGATCGGCTTCGTCGCTGTCTATGCGGCGCTGATGGTTGCCGATGTTTATCTTCTGACGCGCTTTGCCAAGTCTGGACCGGACGCGACCGACAGGGGCGTGATCGGCGAGCCTGTCCTGGCGGAAAAGTAAGGAGACTGCCATGTTTGACCTGAATACACTCTGGTTTATCCTGATTGCCGTCCTGTGGATTGGCTTCTTCTTTCTGGAAGGTTTCGACTTCGGGGTGGGGATGCTCCTGCCCTTCCTCGGCAGGAAGGACGAGGAGCGCCGCGCCATCATCAACACGATTGGCCCTCACTGGGACGGAAACGAGGTCTGGCTGCTGACGGCGGGTGGGGCGACCTTCGCGGCCTTCCCGCAATGGTATGCAACCATGTTCAGCGGTTTCTACCTGGCGCTGTTCCTCCTGCTTCTCGGCTTGATCGTGCGCGGCGTAGCCTTCGAGTTTCGCTCCAAAGATTTCAACCCCAAGTGGCGCGCTTTCTGGGACTGGGCTATCTTCGCCGGTTCCTTCCTGCCCGCCCTCCTGCTGGGCGTTGCCTTCGCCAACCTTGCCAAAGGCCTGCCCATTGACGGGAACATGATGTACACAGGCAACCTTTTCACGCTGCTCAATCCCTATGGCTTACTGGGAGGCCTGACCAGCGTGTCAGTCTTCCTCCTGCACGGTGCCATCTTTCTGGGCTTGAAGGCCGAGGGTGAACTCAAGGCCCGCGCCGAAGCCGCGGCCAAGAGACTCTGGATCCCGGCGGTCGTTATTGTGATCCTGTTGGCGGTGGCTACGTTTTTCTATACCGACTTCATTGCCCACCTCGGCATTGACCCGGGCGCGTTCCCTCTTGGAGCCGTTCTCGGCATTCTGTTGGCCGGGTGGTTCGTCAGTCGCAAGCAGACCGGCTGGGCGTTTATTATGACTGCCGTCAATATCGTGCTGACCCAGATCACTTTCTTCCTTATCCTTTTCCCACGCGTGATGATCTCCAGCACCGACCCGGCCTTCAGCCTCGACATCTGGAACGCGGCCTCCTCGCCCTATACCCTCAAGGTGATGACCATTGTCGCCGTTATTTTCGTCCCCATTGTGTTGGCGTACCAAGGTTATACCTATTGGGTTTTTCGCAAGCGTGTGACGACCGAGAAGAAGAATCTGGTTTACTAAAGGGTCAATATCGAAGCATCAGCCCGGCTCATTTGAGCCGGGCTGATTTTTATGATCATGGATTTGCCACCTGCTGCCCAGCCAGTATGATCGGGCCTCCGGGCGGAAAAACATCCGGCGGGCGGCCCAGGGGCATGGCTTGCTGGCTTCCGCTGGGAAGGGTCAGGACTTCGTACAATTTGGATTGCTCCCAGACGCCGCCGCTGAGGATGTCGTTGCCCGTGACATCCGCCGAGGCGCGGCGCGACCCGGCAATGATTCCTGCATAACTGGAAAGGTCCAACTGTGCAGCGGCCGCGGCGAGGTTGCTGTTATGGCAGGTGATGCAAGCCGGCGCGCCGTTGTACCAGAGATTTGCCTCGCTGAAGAGTCTCTGCACATCAGCAAAA
>JBFMCM010000189.1:0-2220 GCA_040754355.1 Chloroflexota bacterium
GCATTGCGCTTGATGAGTTTGGAATTGGTGACGATTTTCATGGTGTTCCCTTTTCGGAATCCGACGACTCCAGTCGTCGGGAATTTGGTTTCCGAAATCTGGAGATTTCGGAGTCCGTTATTGCTTAAGGATGGATTTTTCGATGGCGGATTGAATGGATGCGAGCACGTCCGCTTCGACCGCGTTCTTCGCCACACGGACGGCATTCTTGATTGCGAGGGCATCCGAGCGTCCGTGGCCGATGAAAACCAGACCGTTGACGCCCAGCAGTGGCGCTGCGCCGTGCTCGCTGGGGTCCATCAATTTCTTGATGCCTTTCAGAGACGGCTTGATAAGCATTCCGCCAAGTTTGGCGGGCAGGCCGCCGGTCAGGATGGCTTCTTTGATTTTGTCCATCAATAGTTTGGCCACCGCCTCGGAGGATTTGAGCAGGACGTTTCCGGTGAAACCGTCAGTCACGGCTACGTCCACCATGCCGCCGAGCAACTCCTTGCCTTCGATATTGCCGTAGAAATTCAGGCCGGATTCGGCCAGCAGGGGGTATGTATGCTTGACCAATTCGTTGCCCTTCCCGGCTTCCTCGCCGTTGGCAAGCAGCCCTACTTTGGGTGCCTGGACCCTGCGGACTCGCTCTGCATAGACGGCGCCCATGATGGCAAATTGGAGCAGGTTTTCCGGCTTGCAGTCCGGGTTGGCGCCTACATCCAGGACGACGCACGAGCCGGTGGCGGTCGGGAAGACGGGCGCCAGGCCGGGGCGTTCCACGCCGGGGATGGTGCCGAGGCGGAAGTAGGCTGTCACGGAGGCCGCCCCGGTGTTGCCGGCTGTGACGAAGGCGTCCGCTTCGCCGTTCTTCACCAGGTCTATGCCTACTGCCATGGAGTTTTGCGAATTAGGGCGGCGCGCCTTGAGGACCAGCGCCATGCCCTTGTCTTCCATCGTCAGCATCTCGGGTGCATGGATGACCCGGATGGGCAGGCTGCCGGGGTTTTGCGCAGCCAGCACGGGTCCGATCTTCGCCTCGTCGCCGACGAGGACGATTTCCACGTTGTATTCGCGGGCAGCCGCCACGGCTCCTTCCACGTCCGGTACGGGGAATTCGTCGCTCCCCATGGCGTCAATTACGATTCGTGTCATTGGGTTCTCCTTGCAAAGAAAATGTTGCTTGACAAGCAAAGCAACGTGATTATAATACGCCTGCTCACGCGCTGGTGCTGGAATTGGCAGACAGGCATGGTTGAGGGCCATGTGCCGCAAGGCGTGGGGGTTCAAGTCCCCCCCAGCGCACCTTCCCCTGGAAAAATCCAGGGGAATTTCGTTTCCCCATTGGCTTGACATCCTCCCTCGGCTCGTTATAATAATGATGTGGCGCGGCGTTGCCCGTCATTCGCCAAATCCCCATCATTCCTTATAAGGAGGAAGAAATGAAACGCTCGTTTTGGTTGGTGCTGACTGCTCTGATGGTTGCCAGCCTGCTTCTGCCGGCCTGCGGTCCGGCAGGCGAGAAGGTATACACTGTGGCTGTGGACGCCACCTGGCCGCCCTTCGAGTACGTGGACGAGACCACGCAGGAGATCATCGGTTTCGACGTGGACATGATGAAAGCCATTGCCGAGAATCAGGGACTGCAGATCGAGTTCGTCAACGTCCCGTGGGACTCGCTCCTGGCCGGTATGGCGCAATGCCAGTATGATCTTTCCGCCTCGGCCATGACCATTACCGAGGAGCGCTTGCAGTCCTTCAGCTTCTCTGAACCGTATTTTGCTGCCGGCCAGATTGTGACCGTCCAGGCTTCGAATACGGACATCAACAGCAAGGATGACCTGGTTGGGAAGACCATCGGTGTCCAATTGGGCACGACTGGCGACATCGAAGCGCAGGCAATCGAGGGCGCGACGGTCAAGAACTACGATGATATCGGCCTGGCCTTCCAGGACCTGCTGAATGGTCAGATTGACGCCGTGATTGCCGACAATCCGCTGGCGCTTGGCTATGTTGGGCAGAACCCCGACCTGTTGAAAGTAGTCGGCGATGCCTTCACCGACGAGTATTATGGCATTGCCGTCTGCAAGACCGATACGGAACTGCTCGATAAGATTAATGCCGGCCTGGAGGCTGTTAAAGCGCAGGGCTTGATTGACGAACTGACCCAGACCTGGATCATGGGCGGCCAGTAACCCAAACATTGCTGTACTTGCGAGGCGCCTGCAAGAGGCGCCT
>JBFMCM010000190.1:0-3414 GCA_040754355.1 Chloroflexota bacterium
TATGCCCTCGTCATCCTGGCCGCCCTGTTCCTGACGGTGGTCGTCCTGGCGCTGTACCTCATCCGCTCCCCCCTCCTCTACCGGCCAACCCTGCTCGAACTCCAGGCTGCCCGTAATGTGTTGATGAATAGCCAGCCTGAACTGGCCAGCCTCAGCGGGACTGCGCTCGAGGAGACTCTGCGAACCTACGACCGGGTCCTGGGTGTGCGCATCGTGCTGTTGAGCGACAAGCGGACGGTTTCGGTAGATTCACGCGCCGGGGTGGAACCGCCAATCAAGCCGCCGCAACGAATCCAACTGGTACAGTCCACCATCGGCCTGCGCGATGAGAGCGGGAATAGTTGGCTTTACGTGTCCGAATCCCTCCCTGACGGGCGTATCCTGCTCCTTCTCACCCCGCGTCCACGCCTGCCTCTGCTGGCTATCCTGCGCAATGACCTGTTCATGCCTTTCGTTTACGCCGGGGTGCTGGCGCTGATCCTGTCCTTATTCGTCGCGTTGGGCTTGGCGCGCTGGATCGGCAACCCGCTCCAGGCGCTCGTTTCGGCCTCGCGGCGGATGCCGGAGACCAAGCCGCTGGCTTTGCGCGGCCCGCGCGAGGTCCAGGAATTGACCGGGGCGTTCAATGAAATGTCGGCGCGCGTCAATACCACGCAGAAAGCCCAGCGGGAGTTCGTTGCCAATGTTTCGCATGAACTCAAGACGCCCATCACCTCCATCCAGGGTTTCGCCCAGGCTTTGCAGGATGGCACAGCCGACACGCCCGAAGCGCGCCGACAGGCTGCCGCGGTCATCCAGCAGGAGTCCGGACGGATGTATCGCATGGTGCTCAACCTACTCGACCTGGCCCGGCTCGATTCTGGGACCCTCGACCTGGAACACCTCCCGGTGGACATCCCTGGGTTGTTGAATGGCGTGGCCGAAAAATTCACCCCCCAGGCGCGCACAGCCGGCGTGTCCATCCGGGTCGAAGCCGCCGGACTGCCGCCCGTCACCGGTGACGGCGACTGGCTGGCGCAGGTCTTCACCAACCTGGTGGATAACGCCCTCAAATTCACGCCTGCCGGTGGCAGCATCACTTTGCGGGCGGGAACAGGCGATTCAGGTATTCGGGTGGAAGTGGCTGACAGCGGCGTGGGTATCCCGCTCGAGTCTCTGGCGCACATTTTCGAGCGTTTCTACCAGGCCGACCCGTCGCGGTCGGGGGGAGATGGACACGGGGCAGGTTTGGGGTTGGCAATCGTACAGGAAATCGTCCGGGCGCATGGTGGTACAATTAGCGTCCGCAGCGCCCAGGGCGAAGGCAGCATCTTTACGGTCAACCTGCCATTTGCCCGGCCTGACGATACTACGGTTGTGAAGCGAAAGAGATAGCCCACACAGTTTCGTTTTATTCCTGGGTCGAGTATTTTTTGTTTCGAGGAGTGCAGACTTTAGTCTGCATCATTCTGGGGGACTAAAGTTTGCCCTCCAGTCAATAACATCATGCCATCTTCCGTTTCCATCATCATTCCCTGCTATAACGAGCAATCCACCGTCCGCCCTCTGCTTGAGGCCATTTACGCACAGACGTACCCGCGCGCTGACCTGGAAGTCGTGATCGCCGACGGCATATCCACAGACCGGACCAGGGAGGAGATTGCCGCCTTTGCTGATTCCCACCCCGACCTGCACATTGCCGTGGTGGACAATCCCAAGCGGCACATCCCGGCCGCGTTGAATGTGGCCTTGAACGAGGCGCATGGAGAACTTATCGTCAGAATGGACGCGCACTCGTGGCCGTATCCTGATTACGTCGAGCGCTGTGTTGCGGACCTCGAAACCGGCCTGGGCGAAAACGTGGGCGGCGTCTGGGAAATCCGCCCCGGCGCGCAGACGTGGTCGGCCCGGTCCATCGCCGCGGCAGCCTCCCATTCGCTGGGGGTGGGGGATGCCCTCTACCGTCACACCGACAAACCGGCTTATGTGGACACCGTCCCATTTGGGGCTTTCCGGCGCGAGTTGCTTGCCTTGGTGGGCTTTTTCGACGAGTGCCTGCTGACAAACGAAGATTACGAATTCAATGCCCGCATCCGCGCGAGAGGCGGAAAGATTTGGCTGAACCCGGCCATCCGATCGGTCTATTTTGCCCGCAGCACATTCGGCAGCCTGTCAAGTCAATACTGGCGTTACGGTTACTGGAAATACCGGATGCTCAAGCGTTACCCGCAGACCGTGCGCTGGCGGCAGGGACTCCCGCCGCTGTTCGTGCTCAGTCTCCTCGGACTGGGGCTGCTGGGGATTTTTTGGAGCGGGTTCTGGGTCCTGTTGGGAGCGGAGATTTTACTCTATGCTTCGGTGTTGATCGCGGCAGGCCTCCGGTCCGCGTGGAAGCGCCGGGAAGGGGTTCTCGTCCTCGGCCTGCCGCTGGCAGTTTCGGTCATGCACATGGCCTGGGGAAGCGGCTTTTTATGGAGTATCATTAAGGGGATGTTCACCTTCAAAAAGGCAGAAACGAAATAATGCAGACGAATTCAAAGGCAAGGCCCTCCGGCTGGCGGGTGCGAACGCGCGAGAAGCGTTCCATCTTGATTCTCGGCGACCTGGTGGTGGCCTTCCTGGCGATGGGCGGGGCCCTGTACCTCTGGAACCTGCGCGACCAATGGACGCTGACCTTCCTGAGCGAGCGCGTGGCGGGGTGGTTCTACTTCACCCCGTTAGCCTGGCTGCTCTTGCTGCTCAATTTATATGACCCGCATCGGGTGAATAGTGTGCGGGTTACCATCCGAGGGATTGCTGCGGCAGTATTGATGGGCGGGCTGCTCTATGCAGTTGCCTACCTGCTTGTCGAAGGCAATCTGACCCGCATCGGTGTGGGCCTTTTCCTGGCGATGGCTTCCATTTTCACCCTTGGCTGGCGGCTGGTTTACATTCGTATTTTTACATCTCCGGCATTCCAGCGCAGGGTGTTGATCCTGGGAGCGGGCAAGGCCGGCGAAACGCTGATGGAAGCCTATCACAGCCTGAATCCCCGCCCATTCCAACTGGTGGGTTTCATTGACGACGATCCGCGCAAGGCCGGGAAGCAAATCCGGGGGTACCCCATCCTTTCGGCCAGCGACCGCATGGCTGCGGTGGTCGAAAAGGAGGCGGTTTCCGACCTGGCGATTGCTGTGAGCGGCGAAATGCGGGGGAGCACCTTCCAGGCGGTGTTGGACATCCAGGAGCGCGGTGTGGAGGTCATTCCCATGGCGGCGCTCTACGAGGAACTGCTGGGACGCGTGCCGGTGCACCACCTGGAGTCGGAATGGCTGATCCGCTCCTTTGTCATCGAAGCGCGCACCGGCATGTTCTATGAAGTCTTCAAGCGGTTGATGGACATCCTCGGGGCATTGGCAGGGTTGGCGTTCCTGACGCTCATCTTCCCGCTGGTCG
>JBFMCM010000191.1:0-2037 GCA_040754355.1 Chloroflexota bacterium
TATCTTCCGGGACTGACCCTTCGACAGGCTCAGGGCAAGCCCTGCTCCTGACCATCGGCGCGGCGCTCATCCTGGTCGGTTTCGGCTTCAAGGTCGCCGCGGTCCCGTTCCACATGTGGACGCCCGATGTCTACCAGGGCGCGCCCACCCCGGTGACTGCTTTCATGTCGGTGGGCGCCAAGGCCGCCGGATTTGGTGCCCTGCTGCGGATTTTTGTCCTAGCCTTCCCCTCCCTGAGCGCGGACCTGACGCCTGTCCTGTGGGTCCTCGCCGCCCTGACGATGTTCATCGGCAACGTCATCGCCATCTCGCAGACGAATATAAAGCGCATGTTGGCCTATTCCAGCATCGCCCACGCCGGCTATATCCTGATGGCGCTGGTGGCTTACGGCAACCCCGCCGTGGCCGCGGACTCGGTCGCTTCGGCGTTGTTCTACCTGGTGGCCTACGCCGTGACCTCCTTCGGGGCCTGGTCGGTGGTTATGGCGCTGGAGAAACCGGATGCAAAAGGCTTGGAGATCAACGACTTTGCCGGGTTAGGGAGGCGCAAGCCGCTCCTGGCCGCTGCCATGACGGTCTTCATGCTCTCCTTCACCGGCATGCCCCCCACGCTGGGACTGGTTGGCAAGTTCTTCCTGTTCCGCACCGCCATCGAGGGCGGGTTCATCTGGCTGGCGGTCATTGGCGTGCTGACTTCGCTCATCTCCGCCTACTACTACCTGCGGGTTGTTGTGGTAATGTACATGCGCGAAGGCGAAACCCAGTCCGAAGGCGAACCTTGGCTGAACTTTACAACTGTCCTCATGGCGCTGGCAACGGTAGTGCTGTCCTTCGTCCCGATGGCGCTGTTCCAGTGGGCGAGCGGGGCGGTGATGAGGTAGCAATAAATCACGGCACAGTAAGTTAAGCCCCGTCCTTTTTTGATGGACGGGGCTCTTGTTTTACTTCTTCTTTTTTCGGCTGTCTTGCCACTTTTGCAGCGATGCCTGGCTTTCACCGGATGGCTGACCGAAAATCAGGTTTTCGGCGCTGATATCTTCATCCAAATCCGGCCAGTGGATGCCTTCGCCATGGCCGATCAAGCGCCAGTTGGCGCGTTCTCCGGGCGTGGCATGAGAAAGGCGCGGGTACCAGTTCAGCGGCACGGAAATTGTCCGGCCATCGGACAGGTCAACCGTTAAAGTATCCTCTGTCGTGCTGACGTTTTGGATCTGCGCCAGCCGGATATCAAGAGCCAAAGTAGTCATACCAACTCCTCAACAATTCTTCCAGGCGCTCTGTTATCAGCTTTTCGAGCAGCAGCACTTCTCTGCGGGTAAAGCCTGCGCTTCTCTCGTAACGCACCGGTTTGAGCCAGAAATTGGCCGTGTTTGAGTCGCGTTCCACGTGGATGTGGGGCGGCTCATCCGATCACTGGCGTAAAAGAAAAATCGTGTCGGGCCGATGCGCAGGACGGTAGGCATACCTAATTATAGCGTGGATTCTTGCAGTTTCTCGCCTGGATTTTGACCGGCGGTCATCGGCGTGCTGACCTCGCTCATCTCCGCCTACTACTACCTGCGTGTCGTGGTGGTCATGTACATGCGTGAGGGTGAAACCCAGTCCGAAGGCGAGCCCTGGCTGGACTTCACCACGCTGGTTACTGCGCTGGCGACGGTGGCGCTGTCCTTCGTCCCGATGGCGCTGTTTGGTTGGGCGAGCGAAGCGGTATTGAAACTGTTCTAGAGAACGATGATAAAGTGCGACGCATCCAACAGATGTGTCGCACTTTTGTTTTATTGGGATAGCAGAGAGACCTGCAGCCCTTTTTGGCACTAACTTTATATAATCAGTTGCTCGCCTGAAGTGGAAGGCGAGTCAGCCGCAACATTGGTTTGGGTCAAGCTGATAGGTTGAGCTGTGTCCAACAATGATGGTTGTTCCGATAGGGGGTTCTGATCATTTGGGGGAAATTCTGTCATGCCAGTGGTTCTGGCTGCTGCACAGACCTCCCCCCAACTCACAAAGTATGAATCATAATATTCAATAGGGTATTGA
>JBFMCM010000192.1:0-3267 GCA_040754355.1 Chloroflexota bacterium
ATTCTCCGGCGGCGGGGCTACTTTTTCGAGTAGTTGGGTGAGCAGGCCGGTATCGTGGTTCCAGGTTTCATCCGGGTTATCCACCGTCAAGTGCAGGCTGGTATCCGGCGCGGCGCTCCACTCATCGTATTCATCGGTAAAGACCAGCAAATCAGGCCGCCGGGCTGCCCATAGGATCGTCAGGTGACCGTAGTCGGCGCGGTGATCGAGCACGTGCTGGATGACCGGGCGCAGGGGCGCGCCGCCGATTCCGCCGCCCAGCACCACCAGGTTCTTCCCTTTGAACTTGTCCATCGGGAACCAGTTTCCCAGCGGACCGCGCACGCCCACCATGTCGCCTTCGCCCAGTTCGTGCAGCCCGGTCGTCACGGACCCGAGGCGGGCAACCGCGAATTCGACCGCGGGTCCCCGCTGCGGCGTATTGGCGATGCCGAATGGGGCTTCGCCCAAACCGAACGCGGAGACGAAGGCGAACTGACCCGGCTGCGAGGTCCGTAAAGCCTCGCTGCCGCTGTTCTGCAGTTCGATGCGCAGGAGTTTGATATCCGCGGCCAGGTCGCGCGTCTCGACCAGTCTTCCCAGGTAGGGCAGCATGGGGTTGGCGCTCATCGCGACGCCTCCATGTCCATCAGGACTTCGGTCACGTCCACCCCCACCGGGCAAACTTCGATGCAACGCCCGCAGCCGGTGCAAGCCGAGGCCGTCCCCAGGCCGTACTGTTCGGGGAAGTAGTAGAACTTGCAGAAGAACCGGTTGCGCTGGCGCTCGCCGCGCTTGAAGCGCGGCTTGTGCCCGCCGGCTACGCGCCGGTAGTTCTCCCCCATGCAGGAATCCCAGCAGCGCAAGCGCTCGAACTCGCCGGGGGCAAGCACTTCATCGCGCACCACGAAACAGCGGCAGGTCGGGCAGACGTAGGCGCAGGCGCGGCAGGAAAGGCAGCGTTCGCCGATGCGCGCCCAATACTCGTCTTTAAAGTGCGCCGGCCACTTATCTTTCTCCGGGATGTGGAACTGCCCGCCGGTTGCATTTGGACGATTGCTGATCGCTTCTGGCTGTTGGTCGGTTTCCTGCCACTCGCCGCCGGGGATGAGGAAACGGCCCTTCTCGGTCACGGCCTGAGCGAGGTAGCCGCCTTCCGTCTCGAAAATCATAATGTCCACCCCGCTGGCGTCGTCGGGCGCGCCGCCTACCGAGGTGCAGAAGCAGTACGGCCCGATTTCCTTGCAGGCCAGGCCGATCAGGGTGGTGTTTTCGCGCCGGCGGGCGTAAAAAGTGTCCACCGGATTGGTGTCCAGGAAGAGGGCATCCAGCAGGCGGGCGCCGCGGGCGTCGCATGGGCGGACGCCAAAGACGATGGTTTCCCACTCCGGGAAGGTTTCTTCCAACTGGATCTCCTGACCGCTTTTATGAATGGTGAACAAGCGCTCGGTCGGCGGGAAGAACACGCCCTTGACCGACAGCAGTGGACGGGGGAAGGCGGGTGCGATCTCGGCGCTGCTCGCCACCGGGCGGTAGAGCACAACCCCACTCACTTCGCGCGGCGCCAGCAGGGTGCGGGCTGCCGCGATCCCGTCCAGCCAGGCCTCCAATTCCTGGCGAGAGACGAACCAGCGTTTGGTGCCGCCGGCCGGACTTTCCTCGGTCACAGGCTTGGTCCTCTTTCCTTCGAGTTTCGCCTTTTTCATGTCCCCTCCTTGTATTCGCCGGAAAGGATGGTCACAATAGGGGACGGGGCAACCGTGTACCCGGCGCGGTGCCCGAAGGCTTTTTCGATTTCGCCAGCCAGTTTCCGGTTCAGCAGGCTGATGGGGATTTTCATCGGGCAGGCACGCTCGCACTCGTTGCAGCCGATGCAGCGACCGGCATGATGCCAGGCGCGCCCGAGATGGAAGGTGCGTTTTTCGTTCAGTCGGATGCCCAGCCCGACCCAGATGGAGTCGTCGCGCTCGTACAGGCAGGTCGGGCAGTTGCACATCGGGCAGGCCTGACGGCAAGCGTAACAGCGGATGCAGCGGTCGAACTCGGAGAGCCAGAATTCCATCCGCTCCGCCAGCGGGAGGGCCTCGACCGGATCTTTCGGGACCGGGCACCTGCTTCCGCTAAGGGCAGGCGGTTCACCGATGAGCGTGTCGTAGACCAGCGGGACGCGGTCCTGGCAGGCGGTGCAGCGGGTCTGCGTGTTGCCGTCCGCATCGCGCAGGCCGTCGCAAGTCACGCCGATGACGTGGATCTGCTCGCGCGTGTAATGGTTTTCGGCCAACTGCACGTTGATGGCCTTGCAGTCACAGGGTTTCACCACCACGGCCACCGGTTTTTGAGGCTCTGGCGGACCAATCGGCGAACGCCGGAATTTGATGGGGATGTAATGGGTCAAGTTGTTGGTCACATCCGGGTTCCAGACCAGGCGCTCCACATCCTCCACCGTGTAAGCGAAGGAAGGGCGGGTGCGGCCGCGCGGGTTGACCTCGTAGCCGATGACACAGGTCACCGCGCCGCTGGAAAGCAGTTCGCGGGCTTTGTGGCGGATGGCTTCGGTCTTGCCGGCGCAGTCGGTTTCCGGATAGGGACAAGGCTCGGCAGCGGCTATCTCGCGGCTCATCGCCAGGGCGTGTTCCGGAGGAACGCGCCAGGATACTGGTCCGCGCGAACGAACCGCCTCGACGAATTCGGTGGTGATGCGCGAGAAGCGCTCCCCTTCCGAGGCCGAGACCCAGTCCAGGCGGAAGCGTTCCGCCTCCAGGCCGGCGTACTGCATCAGGCTGTGGAGGATGGGCAGGCGCTTGGCAGCGCGGTGGTTGCCGGTGTCGTAGTGGCATTCGCCGATGTGGCAGCCGAGCACCAGCACGCCGTCGGCGCCCTGGTCGAAGGTGCGCATCACCAGTTCGGGCGAGACGCGCCCCGAGCAGGGCACACGGATGGCGCGCACGTTGGCGGGGGATTTCAGGCGGGCGATGCCGGCGGTATCCGCGCCGGTATAACTGCACCAGGTACACAGGAATGCGATGATTTTCGGCTCGAAGGTCATGCTGCCTCCGCAGGGTAATCCACCGACAGGGCGCCAATCATCTCGGCCACCAGTGCCCGGTCGTCGAAATGGATGAGCGTGATGGCTTTGTTCTGGCAGGTTCCGGCGCATGTGCCGCAGCCCTTACACAGGTAGGGGTTCACCTTCGAGGTGCGCCGTTCCAGTTCGATGGCCTTGTATGGGCAGGCTTCTTTACACTGTCCGCACCCGGCGCAGCGCTGGGTGTCCACTACGGCGATGGA
>JBFMCM010000193.1:0-4373 GCA_040754355.1 Chloroflexota bacterium
GGATCAGGGTCGGGCGCTGGAGGCCGGGCAGGCCGCGCCAGATGTCCATGTCGCGCCATATGCCGGTCTCGTAAATGCGCATCTCCCAGTCGGTGCTGTAACATAACTGGTAGCCTTTGCCGTCGGGGCAGGCGATCCCCTCGACGTAGGCGCGCAGGGCTTCATCGTCCATATACTTGAAGACCGGTTTGCGCCGGTAGCCGGCAAACAGCCTGTCCAGGTCGTCGAATTGGCTGCGGCGCTCCCTGGTTGCCCGGATGAGAGGGTGCAGCTGTCTGCTCAATCCCAGCCGGCGGACGACCTGCCAGGTGCGAATAACGTGCGGTGGAAAAAGCACTGGGTCAATCAGTACAATGGCTCGAAACCGTTCGGGGGCGCGCAGCGCAGCGCGCAGGAGGGCGACCGCGCCCATCGAATGGCCGGCGCAGGTCACAGGTCCGGGTGGCTGCGCCTCCAGGAATTGCAGCAAGTCATCGGTGAGCGGTAGCCAGTCTGCAAGTTCTTCCGGCCGGCTCTCCGACCAGAGCGGACGCTGGACCAACGCAGTAACATGATAATGCTGGGCGAGAAGCGTGAGTAGAGGCCGGTAACATGCCGGCGGGTAGCCGTTTGCATGTAGGAAATAAAGGGGCGCGCCGGAGCCGCCGAAGTCGAGGAGAGGAGGGTTCACGCCTAATACGCACCGTAATTGATCGGCTCGCTCAATTTTGGCTCGACCCGCAGGCGTTGGTGCGTCTCGGCTCCCAATTTCTGCCAGTATTCCCCCCGGTCTTTCACGCCGTAGACCCACTCGTCGAGCCAGGCTTTCACCGCCTCGGGATTTTCGCTGATCTTGTCCCATTTGAGGTAGAACTCGTTGTCGCGGTCGTAGCAGCCCTGGGCGTAGGAGGGGTGACAGGCGAATGGGACGCGGCACACCGCGCTGACGATGAAGCCGGGGATGAGCGTCCGGTTCGGGTCGGACCGGATGACTGCTTCGTCTACGATCTCCTCGGCAGTGACGATGACGCGTTTCGAGGCAAAGGCGGCTTCCTTCTGTTCCCCGATGATGCCCCATAAATGAGCGTTGCCCTGGGTGTCGGCGCGCTGGACGTGGACGATGGCCACATCCGGATTCAGCGCCGGGACGACGACAACTTCTCTGCCGGAGTAAGGGTCGGTCACGCGCCGGATGTTTGGGTTGGCAGCCTCGAGGTCTGCCACGCCGGTCTGGTTCATGGGCATGAATGGCAGCCCGGCCGCGCCGGCCTGCATGCGGGAGATCATCCCGAAGTGGGAATATTCCTCCCACTCCAACCGCCCGGCTTCGATTTCAGCGCGCACGATGCGCAGGGACCCGACGCCGGGATTGCCCATGTAGGAGAATATCACCTTCCGGGCGCAGCCAGCAGCAACCATCTGGTCGTAGATGAGGTCGGGGGTGGCGCGCGCAAGCACCAGGTCGCGTTTGCGCTGACGGATGATCTCGTGCCCGGCGGCAAAGGGGATGAGGTGGGTGAATCCGGCGGCGTAGACGGTATCGCCGTCCTGGACGAATTTGGAGATGGCTTCAGAGAGGGGGACGAGTTTGGTCATGGGGGCTTGTCTTCTGTTGTTTTTTCGCTTCGCGCTCTGCGCGTCGTTTACGGCTGGATTCTCCCATCCTGCGGAGGGTGTTAAAGCGCGCGCTGGGTGGGGGCGGTGCGGCGCTGCGGCGGAAGAGGAATCCAAGGAAAATGGCTGCCGCGCTGAGCAGGAGGTAAAGCAGGCTGGTCTCTTTGGCCATGATGGAGGCGACGAAGAGCACCATCAGGGCAATGCCAACCAGGATAAAAAAATTACCAAGGCGGGAGGAACCGTTGTTTTCCATGGCTATATTATAGATGATTCTCCTGCGGATGTGGCGGAGAATAGGAAAGCCTGCGTGGGAAATCAGGAAGGATGTCTCTTTCCTTTGCCCGGAGGGGTCGGTAAACTATATAATCAGACTGACTATATCGAAAGGAGTCCTTTATGCGGCTGTACGTGGACAGTTCCAAATGTTCGGGATGTAACGCCTGCCGGGTGGCCTGCTCGCTCAACCTGTTCAGCGAGAACAACCCCAAGAAGGCGGCGCTGGTGATCGAACCGCGCTTTCCGGAGCCCGGCGTGTACAACGTCAAAGTCTGCACCCAGTGCGGCGACTGCGCCAAGGTCTGCCCGACCGAGGCGATCAAACAAGACGCGCAGGGAGCATACTACGTAGTCTTCGATGAATGCAACCTGTGCGAGGCTTGCGTGCCGGAGTGCAAGGAAGAAGTGATGTTCGTCCGTTCGGAACTGGCGAACGCGGCCTGGAAATGTAATTTGTGCGGCGACTGCGTGGCGGTGTGCGGCACAGGCGCGTTGTGGATCGCCGAGACCGAAGCGGTGGCAGCATAAGGAGGTGGACATGAATGGCTATGGTGGAAGTATCCTGCGTGTGAACCTGACGACCGGCACTGTGAAAAAAGAACCAACGCCAGCGGACCTGGCGCGTGATTTCATCGGCGGGCGCGGCTTCGGCATTTATTTCTTGTTGAAGGAAGTTCCAAAAGGCGCCGATCCGCTTGGACCGGAAAATAAACTCATCATCTCCAGCGGCCCGATCTCAGGCATGATGATTCCCGGCGGCGGGAAATGCGACTGGACGACCAAGGCGCCGCTGACCGGAGGCTACGCCAGCGCTTCGATGGGCGGTCACTTCACGGCCGAGATGCGCTATGCCGGGCTGGACAGCATCATCCTGGAGGGCATCAGCCCGAAGCCGGTCTGCCTTTTCATAGACAACGACAAGATCGAGTTACGCGACGCCTCCGAATTATGGGGCAAGTCCACGTTTGCCGTTGAAAAGCAGTTCAAGGAAAAACTGGGCGAGGAATTCCAGGTGGCGGTCATCGGCGTCGGCGGCGAGAACCTCGTCCCGTACGCCTGCATCAACCACGACTACGGCCGCCAGGCGGGACGCGGCGGCGTGGGCGCGGTGATGGGCTCCAAGAAGGTCAAGGCTATCGTCATTCATGGGACCAAGTCCATCCCGGTGGCGGACAAAGAAGCCTACCGCAAAGCCGGCATGGCGCTCTACAAAGCCTGCAAGGACGCTGAAGGCCTGAAAGACTGGACGCGTTATGGCACGACCATCGTCGTCTCCTGGTGTGACGAGGTCGGCGCGCTGCCCACCCGCAACTTCAGCGCCGGTTCCTTCGAGGGCGGCAAGAACATCTACGGTCAGGTGATGCGCGAGAAGATCGTCATCACCGACAAGGGCTGCTTCGGCTGCCCGTCGCCGTGTGGAAAGTACAGCCGCAATAAAAAGTACAACAGTTTCGTCGAGGGTCCTGAGTACGAAACCATCGGCTTGATGGGTTCCAACCTGGGCATTGACGATATCGAGGCTGTGGCGCAGGCCAATCTGCTGTGTGACGAACTCGGTGTGGACAGCATCAGCGCCGGCAATGCCATCGGCTGGGCGATGGAATGCTACGAAAAAGGCATCTTCACCAAGAAAGACACGGATGGCCTGGACCTGAAATTTGGCAACGTCGAAGCGACCTTCGCGTTGATTGAGAAGATCGCCCGCCGCGAGGCAGGCATCGGCGCGCTGCTGGCCGAGGGCGTGAAACGCGCCTCGCAGAAAGTGGGTCAGGGCAGCGAGAAATTTGCCATCCACGTCAAGGGTATGGAGCAGTCCGCGTATGCCACACACAACGCCACCGCCATGCTGCTGGCTTACATGACCTGCGACGTGGGCGCGCACCACAACCGTTCGTGGGCCATCACGTATGACCTGCAAGTCGGCCGCGACAAGGTCGTCCCCGAGAAAGTGGCCCGCGTCATCTGGCTGCAGAACTTCCGCCCGATGTTCGACGTATTGGGCGGCTGCCGCCTGCAGTGGGTCGAACTGGGCATTGACCGCGACCTGTACGTCCCGGCGCTGGAAGCCATCACCGGCATCCACCGCACCTGGGAGGACCTGGACAAGGTCGGCGAACGCATCTGGAACCTGACCCGCCTCTACTGGGCGCGCGAAAACGAAGGCTTCGGCCGCGCCTGGGACATGCCCTCGCCGCGCTTTTACGAGGAGCCTCCCAAGTCCGGCGCTACCAAAGGCCAGATCACCAAATTCGAGGATGTTAACAAACTGCTGGACATGTACTACGAGCAGCGCGGCTGGACCTCGGACGGGCTGCCAAAAACCGAGACCATCGAAGCCCTCGGTTTGAAAACCGTGGTGACCTGAGATGACTGTGATTCTGCGGTTGGGGGCTTCACTCAAGAACATCCTCGGCGGGAAAGACGAGATCGTCGCCGAGGCGGGGCGCAGCGTGCGGGATACCCTTATCTCGCTGGGAATCAAGCCCGAATTGGTGGCGATG
>JBFMCM010000194.1:0-31698 GCA_040754355.1 Chloroflexota bacterium
AGCAGGTCGGCGGCCAGTATGGCCTCCACGGCGGCGCCTTCCGGGGAGAGGACGCAGATGCCTAGGGCGGCGGCTTGCAGCATCCCGGCGTCGTTGGCGCCCTGGCCGATGGCCGCGGCCGTCCCGGCGCCCAGGCGTTGGACGAATTCCATCTTTTGGGCCGCTTCGTTTCCGGGTCCGACGCGCACCGCCTGGAGGTTCAACTGGCGGTCTATGATCTCCTGGCGACCGTACGCGTCGGCGGTCAGGAGATGGACCTCCAGCCTGTCACGGAAAGACGAAAGGCGTTTGGCGATGCCGTCGAGCAGGTCCCCGTCCACCGCCAGGGTGCCGTTCACGTCGAGGACGAGGTGCTGGAGTTGCAGCCGGGCGCGGCCGGGGATGTCCAATTCGATCATCGAGGGTATTATACCTGACCGGAAGAAAGGTGCAGGAGGGTTGGAAAGCGGTTCCCGCGCTTGACCGGCTTCCCGTTCTGGAGTAAAATCCCCCCGCTTAAAAAAGATGCCCCTTTAGCTCAGTGGATTAGAGCGTTTGGTTGCGGACCAAAAGGCCGCGCGTTCGAGTCGCGCAAGGGGCGCCAGCGGAAGCGGCTTGTCCGCTTCTTTTGTTTCAGGGAGAAACGATGGAAAAACGCCAAATTTTGTTGACCAACGACGACGGAATCGAATCGCCCGGTCTGTGGGCGGCGGCCGAGGCGCTCTCGGACCTCGGCTATGTCACCGTGGCCGCGCCGCGCGACCAGGCCTCGGGCATGGGCCGCAGCCTGCCAGCCACTTCGGATGGCCTCATCCGGCCGCAGGTCCTGACCGTGCGCGGCCGCGAGTGGACGGTGTACTCAGTCGGCGGATCACCGGCTCAGGCCGTCCTGCACGGGATTCTGGAGATCATGCCGCGCCAGCCCGACCTGGTCGTTTCGGGCATCAACTATGGCGAGAACGTGGCCTCCGGCATCACCATCTCCGGGACGGTGGGCGCGGCGATGGAAGCCGCAGGGATGGGAATCCGCGCCCTGGCCATCTCGCTCGAGACAGGGGTGGAACATCATCGTTCTTATTCCAGGGAAATTGATTTTTCGACCGCGGCCTATTTCACAGCCTTCTTTGCGCGCCTTCTGCTGGGAAAAATCATGCCCGCCGACGTTGACCTGCTGAAGGTGGATGTTCCATCGGACGCCACCCCGCAGACGCCCTGGCAGGTGACCCGCGTGTCGCGCCAGTGTTATTTCACGCCCATCCCGCCTCAGCGTTCCTCCTGGGACCAGCCCGGGCGGGTGGACTACATCCTGAACGCCGAGGTCACGAGCGAACCGAACAGCGATGTATATGCCTTGCGGGTGAGACGGCAGGTATCGGTCACACCGCTCAGCCTCGACATGACTTCACGGGTGGAATTCAAGGTGTTTGAACGGCTCCTGCGGGAATAGGGGGTCAAATCAGGATTCTTATCAATCTATTACCTTTTCTGTCTTGACAGACCCTATTGGTGGTGATAAATTAAGTCGCCTTAACTAGTAGGAGGGCTTAACTATGACCAATGCCAGTCAAATTACACTTTCCCTGCGCGAGTGGCTGGAGGCATCCACCCAGCATTTCATGCACGAACGGATGCGTTATGTAAAGACGACAGGGCTCTCGATGCCGCAATTTGGCGTCTTGATGCACCTTTTTCACGGCGGCGGCTGCGCAGTCTCGGATATTGGCAAACACATGGCCACCAGCAACGCCGCAGCCAGCCAGTTGATTGATGGGCTGGTGGAAAAGGGCCTGATCGAGCGCACCGAGAACCCGGAGGACCGCCGCGCCAAGCAAATCACCCTGAGTGAAAAAGGACACACATTGATCGAAGCCGGGATGCGCCAGCGGTACCACTGGGTGGGAGACCTGGTTGCCAATCTGAGTAGTGAAGAGCTGGAGGCTGTATCGAAAGCCCTGCCGGTGCTAATCGAAGCCTTCAAAAAACTTGCGAAATCCAAGGAATGGGATAAATACAAGTGACATCATGACTCAACATTGGAGAAGGAACAATCATGCTGCGACTCACCCGATATCTTAAACCTTATCTTCTATTGATCCTGATCACAGTTGCCTTGTTATTCGTCCAGGCAAATGCTGACCTGGCCCTGCCCGACTATATGTCCAGGATTGTCAACATCGGCATCCAGCAGGGCGGCATCGGGAACGCCGTCCCGGTTGCCATTCGCCAGAGTGAGATGAACAAACTGGTCATCTTTATGACCCCAGACGACAAGGCTGTCGTCCTGGGCGACTATGCCTTGGTGGATAAAAGTTCTCCTGATTATGAGCAATACGTACAGGCATATCCTGTCCTCGACAGCGAGCCAGTCTATGTTCTGAATGAGGTAGACAGCGCCGAGGTCGAGAAACTGGACCCGGTGATGGGTAAGGCGTTCCTGATTGTCTCCGGAATCGAGCAATTCATGGCTGACCCGGAAAAAGCATCCCAGATGGCAGCCGAGATGGGTTTCGATCTTTCCATGCTCCCGCCGGGGACGGACATCTTCACGGTCCTCAGCCAGATGCCGCCGGAAGCGCTGTCCCAGATCGGCGGCCAATTCGAGGAACAATTCGCGGTCCTGGGCGACAGCATGATCGTCCAGGCGGCCGCCGGTCCGATCAAGGCCGAGTACGCTGCCCTCGGCCTGGACACCGAAAAACTCCAGACGGACTATATTCTCCAGATGGGCGGCGTGATGATCCTTCTGACGTTGCTCTCGGGAGCGTGTACCATTGCAGTTGGTTACTTTGCTGCCAGGACTGCTGCCGGGCTGGCGCGTGACCTGCGCAGGAATGTCTTCCAAAGAGTGGAGAGTTTTTCCAGCACCGAATTCGACAAGTTCTCGACAGCCTCGCTGATCACCCGTTCCACCAACGATATCACGCAGATCCAGATGGTGGTCATCATGATGATGCGCATGGTCATCTACGCCCCCATCATCGGCGTCGGCGGGGTGATCCGGGCGGTGGCTAAAAGCGCCAACATGTGGTGGATCATCGCCCTGGCAGTGGTTGTTCTTCTCGGCCTGATCCTGACGGTCTTCTCGATTGCGCTTCCCAAGTTCAAGAGCATCCAAAGCCTGATTGACCGTCTCAACTTGGTGACGCGTGAAAACCTTTCCGGCATGATGGTCATCCGGGCTTTCAACATGCAGCAATTCGAGGAAGGGCGCTTCGACAAAGCCAACCAGGATCTAACTGGCACCCTCCTGTTTATCAACCGCATCATGGTGGTGATGATGCCGGTCATGATGCTGGTAATGAACGGCGTGATGCTGGCGATTATCTGGGTGGGCGCTCATCAGGTGGCCGAGTCCACCATGCAGGTCGGCGACATGATGGCCTTTATGCAATACGCCATGCAAATCCTGTTCGCCTTCCTGATGCTTTCGATGATGTTCATCATCCTGCCGCGCGCCTCTGTCTCCGGGGACCGCATCGCAGCCGTCCTGGACACCGAACCGGTCATCAAAGACCCGCAGCAGCCCCGCCAATTCCCCGAACCATTCGAAGGCAGGATCGAATTTCGCAACGTCAGTTTCCATTACCCCGGCGCAGAGGAGGACGTTTTGCACGACATCAGTTTTTCCGCCCTGCCTGGCCAGACCACGGCCTTCATCGGTACTACCGGCTCGGGGAAATCCACCATCGTCAGCCTGATCCCGCGTTTCTACGAAGTGACCGACGGCGTCGTTTACATTGACAGTGTTGATATACGCCAGGTCTCGCAGCACGACTTGCGCGACAAGATCGGCTACGTCCCGCAGAAGAGCAACCTGTTCTCCGGCACGATCGAAAGCAACCTGCGCTACGCTGATGAGAATGCCAATGAGGGCGACATGAAGATGGCTGCGGACGTCGCCCAAGCAACTGAGTTCATTTCTGACAAGTCGGAGGGCTTGCAATCCGAGGTTGCCCAAGGCGGCATGAACCTTTCCGGTGGGCAGAAACAACGTCTGGCCATTGCCCGCGCCTTGGTCAAGAAAGCCCCCATCTATATTTTCGACGATAGTTTTTCCTCCCTGGATTACAAAACCGACGCGGCCCTGCGCAAAGCGCTCAAAGAGCATACCGGCTCCAGCACGTTCCTGATCGTCACCCAGCGCATTGCCACCATCAAAAATGCCGACCAGATCATCGTGCTCGATGAAGGCCGCATTGTTGGCAAGGGCACACATCATGAGTTGATGAAAGACTGCGAAGTTTACCGCGGCATTGCTTTGTCTCAGTTGAGCAAGGAGGAATTGGCATGATACACACCAGCGCCTCACAGTCTCGCGGCCAGACAGGCGGCCCCTTTGGCGGCCGAGGCCGCGGTCCGCTGGCCCACGGTCCCATGGCGATGATGAAAGGCGAAAAGCCGCGCGACTTCAAAGGCACCCTGAAGAAGTTGATCCAATACCTCGGACAATATCGCGTATTGATCCTCATTATCTGGCTGATAGCCATCGCTTCGACGGTCTTCTCCATCTTTGGCCCCAAGATTCTGGGTCAGGCCACCACCAAGTTATTCGAAGGCGTAATGGCCAAGATTGCCGGAACCGGCACAATAGACTTCGCTTATATTGGCAACATCATCCTGTTGGTGCTCTTTCTGTATCTGCTCTCGGCCGTGCTGGGTTATATCCAGGGCTGGATCATGACCAATGTGGCAATGAACATCACCTACCGTTTCCGCAGGGATATTTCCGTGAAGATCAACCACATGCCGTTCAAGTACTTCGACGGCACGAATCACGGCGAAGTGCTCTCGCGCATTACCAACGATGTGGATACGGTCAGCCAGACCCTCAACCAGAGCATCACGCAGATCATCACCGCTGTGACAACGGTGATCGGCGTCCTGGTCATGATGTTCACCATCAGTTGGCAGATGACCCTGGTGGCCCTGCTCGTTCTTCCCCTGTCGTTCATGATCATTGGTCTGATCATCGGCAGATCGCAGGTTTTCTTCAAACGCCAGCAGGATTTCCTGGGTCACATCAACGGCCATGTCGAGGAAATGTACGGCAGCCACCTGGTGGTGAAGGCTTTCAATGGCGAGGCAAGGAGTATTGCCCAGTTCGATCAAATCAACGATGTTCTCTATGATTCGGCCTGGAAATCCCAGTTTCTGACCGGTCTGCTGTTCCCGATCATGAACTTCGTCGGGAATGTCGGGTACGTCGGGATCTGTATCCTGGGCGGCTATCTGGCCGTTCGAGGGACCATCACCGTCGGCGACATTCAGGCCTTTATCCAGTATGTCCGCTCGTTCACCCATCCGATTTCGCAGATCGCCAACATCTCCAACGTTCTCCAACAGACCCTGGCTGCGGCCGAGCGCGTCTTCGAGTTCCTGTCGGAATCCGAGGAAGAGCCCGAGGTCGCCGTTCCGGTCGTGATGGACAAGGTGGAGGGACGCGTGGATTTCAAAGAGGTTCATTTCGGCTATAACCCGGACAAGATCATCATCAACGATTTTTCATTCTATGCCGAGCCGGGACAGAGGATCGCCATCGTCGGTCCGACCGGGGCTGGCAAGACCACCATGGTCAAACTGTTGATGCGCTTCTACGACGTCAACGGCGGCGGCATTCTAGTGGACAGCCACAACGTCAGGGAATTCAGGCGCAGCGACCTGCGCTGCATGTTTGGCATGGTCCTGCAAGACACCTGGCTTTTCAATGGCACGATCATGGAGAACATCCGTTACGGTCGTTCCAATGCCACGGACGAGGAGGTCATCGCTGCAGCCAAAGCCGCCCACGCGGACCATTTCGTCCGCGCCCTGCCGGATGGCTACAACTTTGTGCTCAATGAGGAGACTACCAACATTTCCCAGGGGCAGATGCAGTTGCTGACCATCGCCCGCGCCATCCTGGCTGACCCTTACATGCTTATCCTGGACGAGGCCACCAGTTCGGTGGATACCCACACCGAGGTGCTGATCCAGAAGGCCATGCTCGACCTGATGAAAGGCCGCACCAGTTTCATCATCGCTCACCGCCTGTCTACCATCCGTGATGCCGACTGGATTCTTGTGATGAAGGACGGCGATATCGTGGAGCAGGGCAAACACGAGAAACTGCTGGCCAAGAAAGGTTTCTACGCCGAACTCTATAACAGCCAGTTCGAGGGAAAAGAAATCTAGAATAGGCAAGCCAGTCTCTTGCCTTTTCGTGCCGCGTGGCCCTCCCTGATCGGGACCTGTTAATTTTGTAAGGGTCGGTTGGGTGATAGAGTAAAATTATTCCCAAGTATGCCCATGAGAAACGAACCTCCCTTGCTTTCCCGCATCTGTAATTCCTGGACGGCCCTGCTCTTCGTATTCCTTGCCTCAGGATGTGCCTTTGTGGCCATACCTACGCCGGTCATCGAGGTCGCCACGGTCGTCCACACGGTCGAGGTGACCCAGGAAGTGACCTCCGAGGTAACCCGCCTGGTGGAGATACCTGTCACTAGCACGCCAACACCCACGCTTACATCCACCTCCACCCCTGATTACACCGCCACCCCAACATTTACACCCACTGTCACCCGCAAACCCACACTTACGCCCACGTGGAACCCGCCCAAGGTGAGTATCCTGGCACATTCCGCCTGTCTCTACGGACCCGGGTGGGCTTATCTTTACAAATACGGCCTGAACGCCACTGTGTGGATGAGGGTGATCGGACGCAACGAGGACGGCACCTGGTTGTTCGTCAGGGCCGGCAACGACCCCGACTGGAATGGCTGCTGGATCGAGACCTCGAAGGTAAAGTTCCTCTCGGGGGCGGTCGGCGACGTGCCGGTCTACTGGATGGGCTTGCCTTATTCCACCCTTTACAAACCGCCGTCGTTTGTGACCGCCACCCGTGACGGGAACGAGGTGACAATCTTATGGGATACGATCTGGATGACGGAGGATGATTACCGCGGTTACCTGATCGAAGCATGGGTCTGCCAGGGAGGCAAACTGGTCTTCGTGCCCATTGGTGCTCCTGCCCCGCTCCCCATGCCCTCCGTGTGGGAGAACACCGGCGTCTTTTCGGCCAAGGTCACCGACGAGCCCGGTTGCAGCCAGCCTTCCAGCGCTCGCCTCTACTCGGTCGAAAAGCACGGCTATACCAGTTACCGCATGGTCCCCTGGCCCGGCTTCGACGAGACTGCCGCCGCGACTCTCCCGCCCGCGCTAACCCCCACGCCAACACGTAAACCCTGATCCAGCCTTTAAACTTTTTCCGGCAGCCTGTGTCCATGACCAACACCCGCCCTCTTTTGAAAGCCTGCCTCGCCGCCCTGTCGGTGCTGCTGCCTGCCGTGATCGCCAGCGCCTGCCTATCCACCCAGCCTGCGGCCGGGAGCACGCCTGTCGTTCACACGCTTGAGGTCACTCAACTGGTGACCCGGGTGGTCACGTTGGAAGTAACCCGGGAGGTAGCGGTGCCTGTGACGGTGACTCCCACCGCCACACTGGAATTCACCTACACACCCACGCTCACGCCAACCATCACCAGCACAGCCGCCATCACACTCACGCCCGAACTGCCGCAGATCACCATCCTGGAATATATCGAGTGCCTGTACGGACCGGCAGATTTCTATCTCTATAAGACAAATCTGCTGGCAGGCAGTGTGGTGGAAGTGGTGGGGCGCGACAAGGACGCCTTCTGGCTCAATGTCCAGGAGGTGCACGGCTGGAACTCCTGCTGGATCCCGGTCGAAGCGGCGGACATGCACGGTCTCAGCGTCAGCGACCTGCCGGTCGTCACCACCATGCTGCCGCTGACCCGCTACGAGTACGGTCCCCCGGCGGGATACGCCAGGCGGGATGGCGACGAGGTGACCGTCTATTGGAACGCGGTCTGGATCTCGCTGGACGAGGTGCGCGGCTACCTGATCGAGGCGAATACCTGCCAGGGTGGGGAGTTCATCCAGCAGATGATCTTCTTCAGCACCACCTTTGAAGAGAACGTTGGCACTTTGTCGTACAAGTTCAGGGACGAGGCAGGCTGTGAGCAGGCTTCAGGAGTGCGCATCGCCTCGGTGGGGAAACGCGGGTATACTCTCTTTGAGAAAGTAATCTGGCCGCCTCGTTAACTGCAAGAACAAGGAGCCTGCATGCCCGGTTACGCCGATTTCGTCCAGAAATATCCCGCGTACGACAAGACCCACAACCTTGATGAATTGCGCGAGCGCGAATACAGCCGCCTCGACCGGTTGAGCCAGGTCTACCTGGATTACACCGGCGGCAGTCTGTACGCCGACTCTCAGGTGCAGGCTCACCAAGACTTGCTGGCCAGCAGTGTCTTTGGCAACCCGCATTCGAGTAATCCCACTTCACTGGCCGCCACCCGGCTGATCGAATCCGCCCGCGCGTACGTGCTGAAATTCTTCAACGCCTCGCCGGACGAATACGTCTGCATCTTCACCCAGAATGCCAGCGGGGCGCTCAAACTGGTCGGCGAGGCGTACCCCTTCGGCAAGGGCTGCCATTACCTGCTGACCTTCGATAACCACAACTCGGTCAACGGCATCCGCGAGTATGCCCACGTCAAGGGCGCTGACGTGACCTACGTCCCACTGATGCTCCCGGATATGCGCGTGGACGAAACCATGCTCGACTCGTACCTCGACCTGGGAACCGGCGGCTGCGAGGACCTGTTCGCTTACCCGGCCCAATCCAACTTTTCCTCCGTCCAGCACCCGCTGGAATGGATCGAAAAAGCCCACGCCAAAGGCTGGGACGTGCTGCTGGACGCGGCCGCCTTCGTCCCCACCAGCCGCCTCGACCTTGCGCGCTGGAAACCCGACTTTGTCCCGCTCTCGTTCTATAAAATCTTCGGCTATCCCACCGGCATCGGGGCTTTGCTGGCCCGCCGCGAGGTCCTGAAGAAGTTGCGCCGCCCCTGGTTCGCCGGCGGGACGATCACCGTCGCCTCCGTCCAGGGCGACAAATACTATCTGGCCGAGGCCCCGGCCGCCTTCGAGGACGGCACGCTCGACTATCTCAACATCCCGGCGGTGGAAATCGGCCTGAAACACATCGAATCGGTCGGCATGGACATGATCCACGAGCGGGTGCGCTGTCTCACCGGCTGGCTGCTGGATGAACTGTCCGCAATGAAACACAGCACCGGAATCCCGCTGGCGCGCGTCTACGGGCCATTGATGACCGAGAGCCGCGGCGGCGCGGTCACGCTCAACTTCTTCGATAAGGACGACCAGCCGGTTGACATCCGTCTCATCGAACAGGCCGCCGGCCAGCACAACATCTCCCTGCGGACGGGCTGTTTCTGCAACCCCGGTGCGGGCGAGATGGCCTTGCAGATTTCCAAGATGGAACTGGCCGCCTGCTTCACACAGTCTGATCACATCCAGCGCCTGACCTACGACGACTTCCGCACCTGCATTGACGGCAAGGCCTCCGGCGCGGTGCGCATCTCGGTGGGCATGGTCAGCAATTTCGAGGATGTGCAGGCCGCGTTGAGGTTTGCGGAGGGGCTGCTGGGGTAAGCCGCGTTCTCGTTCCGGCGCTCTGCGCCAACTCAGACGCGGAGCATCGTCACTAGCAAATTCTCGTTCCGACGCTCCGCGTCAGAATGGCAACCCCAGTGCTCTGCGCTGAACGGGTAAAATCCCGTTATGACGTGGTCTCCTGACCCCGTCCCTGAACTGACCGGAGGGCTCACAAACAGACAGCAGGAGACCTGCGGTCACAGGCTCGGCGGGGACGGGAGTCCCTCGCCGAGCAAAGAAGATAGAATGGGAACATGATGCCTCCTCCCACCCGCGCCCACATCAAACTCGGACTACGCGTCCGCATCGTGCTGAAACAAGACCAGCCCACCGGCAAACTGACCGAGGGCATTGTCAAGGACATCCTGACCCGTTCGCCCACGCACCCGCACGGCATCAAGGTGCGCCTCACCAGCGGGGCGGTCGGGCGGGTGAAAGAGATTGTGGTTTGATGGCCCGCCTCAAGAAAGGAGCGTGAACGGCATGAACGGATACCTTTTACGTTTGCAACTGCTTCTCGGTCTGGCCTTCCTCGTCGGCTTGCTCGGCGGATGCAGTCCGGGTGACAGGCTGCCCTGCCCGGGGCCGACGGAGGAGATGGTGCTCGGTCCGGAGGAGGGGCGCGCCTCCATTACCCTGCAGAACGACACCTGCATGAGCGTCTGTGTGCTGCTCGTCGTGCCGGATCACTGCGATGATATGACCTATGCGGCCGACTGGCTGAGGGATCATCCTCTTCATAGCGGCGAGTCGGTCACCTTGTACCTCCCGCCGGGAAAATACGCGGCATGGATGGAGTACTGCACCGAGGAATACTTTGTCATGGAACATCTGAAGGTCGAGGCGGATGACACCTGGACCTTGAGCGACGAGGATCCGGCTAACAGTCCGCCCTGCGGGACGTCGCTGACCGTCGTCAACAATTCAGATGTTCCCATCTGCAGCATGCGGATGGGCACCACGGAGAGTGTCTACACCGGCTGGAACTGGATCGGCGCCGAGCACATCCTGGCTGGCGAGTCACAGACCTTCATGCTCAAACCCGACACATATTTCGTAAGGGCCGAGGCCTGTGATGGCACCTGGCTGCGGGCCGAGGTGGATGTACCAGTCTCCGGCCACCAGACCTGGACGGTCCCGTAGCATGTGAAGGAGGCTTCCGAACCAGGGCAGACATTTTTCCTATTCAGACTAATATGGGTTGAAATTTTGGTCAAGGGTTGTATAATTGTGAATGATAACCCTTCAGGTGATTGCCCCGCATGAAAGCAAGCCGCCTGACCAAAATCATTCTTTTAGAGGAGAAGCCATGAATCCACGCAATAAAGTATTTCTTGTTCTTCTGGCCGCCTTGGCGGTTCTGGTGATTATCGCCTGTTCCTGCACCGACTTCAGTTTCACGACGAATGGCGGCGGCAATGGCGGCACAGCCCCCGAGCCGATCCCCGGTCTGGCTGGTAAATGGGAAGACCAGTACGAACTCACCGTCCACACCATCGAGTGGGACGGCACGAAGTACGTCGTCACGGATTGCTGGAACCCCGACCGCGGCACCTACGAGATCCTCGAGCAGTCCTGGGACGGCAGCAGCCTGTACTGGGTTTACCGCGTCCCGGATGGTGCTGACGTGACCCTCGAGACCATCTCCGTCACGGGCGACGACCTCTACCTGAACTGGTGGAGCACCAACGGCAATTCCGGCCAGGATACCTTCCTGCGCTACCCGTAACCGGACCTGCCTCCTGTTCCCAGCCCTGAGCGGACTTCTCCCTCGGGGCTAATTTTGTAACTACCCACCCGCAGGTTTACAATGGGTCAGTCACAGACGCAGACAGGCCGTTGCGGCTTGTCCGGCCTGCTGGTGGCCTCCGAAACCTGCGGGAGGGTAGGCAGTTACCTAATTTTTAAAATATCCTCCCGCCTGAGCATTCAGCAGTATAATGCGCGCATGAAAACTTCCAAGCAGCGGATTAGACGACACTCGACCTCCTACACGGGCCTCTTCATACCGGTGGCCTTTTTTGTCGGGCTGGCTGCCGGTTATTTGTTGGGGAACACGCGCACGTCCTCATCGGCCGGGCTGGACCCGGTCACGGACGACGACCCGGCTCAGGGTCCGAAAAACGCCGCGGTCACCATCGTCGAGTTCAGCGATTACCAGTGTCCATATTGCAAACTCTGGCATGAGGAAGTCCTGCCGCGCCTGTTGGAGGAATACGCCGGGAGTATCCGTTTTATCTACCGCGACTTTCCCCTGGGCGGGCATCCCGAAGCGCAGCCGGCTGCCGAGGCTGCCAACTGCGCCGGCGACCAGGACGCCTATTGGGAATTCCAGAATGCCATCTTCAGCACGCAATATGGCTATGGGCGTTCGGCTTACGAACAATACGCCCTCGACCTGGGACTGGACCTGGAAGAATTCACGGCCTGTCTCGACAGCCGCCGCTACGAGGCCGAAGTGCTCGAAGATTACAGCGACGGCGTGCGCCTGGGTGTGCAGTCCACCCCGACCTTTTTCATCAACGGCACGCAGGTGGTCGGTGCCCAGCCGTACGAAACATTCCAGCGGCTGGTCGAGGCCGAACTCGCCCAGGCCGGTCAATGAAGCAGGACAATATTGTATGGCATGAGGGACCTATGAAGAAATTCGTTGCCGTAGCAGGGAACATCGGCGTGGGGAAGTCCACGCTGGTGGAAATGTTGTGCGCCAGGTTGGGCTGGACGCCGTTCTTCGAGCCGGTGGCCGAGAATCCCTACCTGGCCGATTTCTACCGGGACATGCAGGCCTGGGCTTTCCACTCGCAGATCTTCTTCCTGACCCATCGCCTGCGCGCCCATCACCAGTTGGCGCTGTACCCATCCTCGGCCATCCAGGACCGTTCGGTCTACGAAGACGCCGAGATCTTCGCCCACAACCTGTTCCTGCAGGGGCACATCCGCCCGCGCGATTACCAGACCTACCGCGAACTCTACCTGACCCTGACCGAGTTCCTGCCCCCGCCCGACTTGGTCATCTACCTGCACGCCTCGGTGCCGACCCTCATCCAGCGCATCGGCCGGCGCGGGCGCGATTACGAGCGCACCATCCCGGCTGATTACCTGGCCAGCCTGAACAATCTCTACGAAACGTGGATTTCCAATTTCACCCTTTGCCCCGTGCTCACGGTCCCGGCGGACGCGATAGACTACGTGGCCCACTCCGGTCACCTCGACCTGATTGCCCAAAAGGTCGAAGAGAAATTGACCGGCCAGGAGGAGGTCATCTTCGACCCGGAGGAAGTGGCCCGCGCGGCCTGTGATTGATGCGAAACTCCCGGCGTCTAGCGTAGACGCCGGGAGTTTTTATTCCACGAACACGCCCCATTTCCAGCGGCTGCCGAGCCAGAATTCCAGATCGGCTTTGCGCTCCCAGATATCGCCCCCGAAGGAAGCGCATTCCGCCACCCAGAATGCCTGCGGGACGGTGTCTGGCAGGAGGCAGTCGGCGCGCACTTCGGGCTGTTCCTCCCCCGGTTCGAGCGCGGCGGACCCGGAGCGGGCGTTGGGCCGCCCGGGCGTGGGGCGGCACTCGAAGGCCCACGCGCCGTTCCCGTCCGGGAGCCGGCACCAGGTCCGGTCGGAGGCGGTCACGATGGAGTAGTTCTGGAGGTCGGCCGTTTTCCCGTCCGGCTTGATCAGGCGGACGGTGTCGCCGCCATCGCTGAGCGAGATGCCGGTCTCGGAGGCGTAGAAACGCACGATCTGGTACGGGGCCAGGGTCAGGTCAGGCAGGGTGTAAGGGCTGGAGCCGCCCTCGGCGAAGTCGTCCAGTTTCCAGTTTTTGATGTTGACGTTCGCCGCTCCCATGTTGATGAGTTCGATGTACTCGTCGCGGCTGTTGGCTTCGCCGTCGCCGTTCCAGTCGCTGGCGGGGCGCGGCAGGTATTCGTTCAGCGCCACGTTGCCCGGATAGGCGGTCGGGAAGGGGGTGGCAGTGCGAGTTCGGGTGGCGGTACGGGTGGCAGTTCGGGTGGCAGTCGGGGAGGCCGTGGGGGAGGGTGGCAAAACAAACGTAACCGTATTATCTGTGCTTGTACTGGCAATGTTGTTATTTCCACTTATATCTGTCACTCGATTTGCTGCAATGGACGGGATCAACGTTCCAATCCCTGTTACTGTTGTCGCAGACAGGGTGAAGTTTTGATGATCGCCTGAATCCGAAATACTCCAGGTGACCCCTGTCGCAGTTCCAGATTGGGTGATATCCGCCGGAGTGAAAATACTGGCAATGATGGATTCGGAGAACACGACTGTGAACCTGACGGGTAGAATGCTGGTCGGGTCGGGTTGACTGGCCGCCTGGTCAACCGTCACTGTTGGGGGTACATTGTCGTTGTATACGACCGTGTTGTCTGTGCTTGTGCTGGCATTGTTGATATTGCCCGCCGGGTCTGCCACTTTCCCTGCGTCTAGGGACGGGATCAATGTGCCATTCCCGGCCACCACCGTAGCAGACAACGTGAAATTCGTATGATCGCCCGAATCGGTGATCGTCCAAGTGATCAAGGATGCCGCAACCGTTCCACTTTGGGTGATATCACTCGATGTAAAAGTAGTGGTGTTCACAGACTCGGAGAACACAACGGTGAAATCCACCGGCGTTTCATTAGCCGGGTCTGCCTGACTTATCGCTTGATCAATCGTCACAATTGGGACGATATTATCAATGGTGTATGTTTCATCAAGAGATGGTTCCACGGCGGGCAGCGGATTGGCAAACGCATCGGTGATGTTTTGCAGCCCGCTCAAGTCCAAGCCCACGATACCGTTGAGATTGGAAAGATCACCACCAGAGATGGTTACCTCGTAGATATTGCTGCTTACAGGTGTTATACCGGTCGGAGCGGCCGTTGTGCCTGTTGCCATAAAATCGGCTGCATCCACGTTCAAGACTGACTCGCTGAAGGTAACGCGGAAGGTGAGAGAATCAGCATTCGTCGAAGACGCACTCGGGGTTTGGCGAGTGAAGGAAATCAAGCCCGGGGGAACCTGATTATCAATCACGATGGCCTTGTTAAATCCAAGCGACCCAGATGTGCCCGGACCCGGCAAGGTCAAGTTTGCATTTCCCACAGCGCCCGTGATCATCCCGCCGTTCAACGCGAGCGAGTTTGTTGCCACGTAATCCAAATCTCCTGAAGTGTCGCCTGCCGTGACTGTATAGTTGAAGGTCAGAGTATCTGTGCCACTTCCGCTTGAATAGATCGCATTTCTATCTGTCAGTCCAGTCTCGAGCAACAGTGTCGGCGACCCCGTGACATCAACATTCGAACTGAATGTTACCGTCACAGCAATGGAGTTGCCGGCAACATAAATACCATCGGGGGTTGTAGAAGTGACATTAACCACCCTCAGGCACGGGACGGGGATGCTGGATAGATTCTGGGGATTGCTGGTAGTTTCATTCCAGGAAAAGTCAGCGGAGTTATCGTCTGTGTCGGTGCAGCCACCATTTTTTCTCTCATAACTTTGATTTTCCGTTCCGCTCATTGGGTCCAATGGGGAGCCCTCCAGAAAAGTGGTTGTACTGCACATCCCGACTTGATCGAGGATGGTTCCTAGATCATTCACCAATGCAAGCCCGCCATCGTCCGCCACCGAGGATGAATAAGTGAGATCAAGGCTCACACCCCCCTGATATCCCGGGGTGTTTCCCGCCAAGAAGTGTTGCCCCGGTGCCAGGGAAACAGGTGTAACCGCGCCAATGGTCACAAGGTCTGTTAGTGTAGCCCCGCACCCGCTGGATTTCCTGATTTTCCAGTTTGAGATTTGAATAGTCGTGTTTGTGCGATTGATCAGTTCGATGAATTCGTCATTCGCGCCATTGGGACCCGTGGTTCGAAACTCGCTGATGACCACATCCCCGGGAGAGACAAGGGACGCCCCCGGCGCGGCGCGGACCGCCTCCCCGGCCGCCGCAGCCAACATACTGCCCAGCAGGAGCAGGATAGTCATCCAGAGGAGGAAAGTTCGGCGGCGGGTCATCCTGGCAATGATAACATAAGGCGCAGGCCGTATGTGCGGGCGCGCCTTGCGAATCCCAATCTCTTTTTTGTCACAACGGATTTAGCGGGGTTCGACGACGATCTTGATCGCCGTGCGGATTTTGTCGTCTATCTCCACGTCCACGAACTCGGGCACCGCCACCACGTTGATGCCGTCGTTCTTGAGATAGCCTGTAGCCAGCACCAACGCCTTGACGGCCTGGTTGACGGCTCCGGCCCCGATGGCCTGGACTTCCGCCCGTTTGTGTTCGCGGATGACACCCGCGATCGCCCCGGCGACAGCAGAGGTACGGGAGGTAGCGGACACCTTGATCATATCCATAATGTTGCTCCCTTTAGCGAACGGTCAGTTAGAGGGGCTTGCTCCTGAGGAAATTGTACAGTATTTCGGGGCGCGATTCAAGATACTTGGGGTTGGATGTCTAAACATTTAAGGTGATTTCTGATTGCCACAGATGAAACAGGCAGTGGTCCACTCTTCAGGCCCCCCCACTCGCTAACGTCTATTTTCAACGCGAATGCCGCGAATAGGCGAATGATGCAAATAAAACCAAAAAGCATTCGTTGAATTCGCTCATTTGTATCATTCGCGTTGATATCTTCCCGTGCAAACAAAATTGGAAATAAGAAGACTCCTTCGATACGGAGTCTTCCAGTCGGGGCGTCGGAATTGCGAAATCCCCTTTTGGGGGAATCCGGGCCTGAATTAAAAAGGACTCCACCAGTAAGTGGAGTCTTTCAGTCGGGGCGCCGGGAATTGAACCCGGGACCTCTTGCACCCCATGCAAGCGCGCTAGCCGGACTGCGCCACGCCCCGTCGGGCAAGGCGGTATTATAGCCGCATTCAGGGAATCTGACAATAAACGCTCGCATGCAATCTGCCCGTTTGCAGTGAGAAAACAAAAACCTGCCGACTGGCAGGCTGATGACTTAAGCACGAACGGCTGGGTGAGGGGGGCACCCAACCGTTCGTGACCATATGATACATGAAATACAAAAAAAATGCAAGAGGATTGGATAAGAATTTTCTTAAAATTTTCTGGTGCCCCGGGCGGGAATTGAACCCACATCAGAGCCTTAGGAGTGCCCTGTTCTGTCCGTTGAACTACCGGGGCGGCGAAGGAAATTATACCAAGATTCTTACACTCCGCCTTATGCTGGCTACAGGGAGTAGCTGCCATAATGGGCTAAAAGAACTTCACCACTGAGACACGGAGTTCATAGAGATTCAGGAGGACATCTCTCCGTGTTCTCGGTGTCTCCGTGGTCAAAAGAAGCGGCGAGCCCACAAAATTGTCCATTTCCGGCTACAACGTGCTGCGTAAATATCCGCACCAAAGGCTTGTCATCCCCGACAATTCGATGGAAAAAAGTTCCAAATTTTCTGCAAGAAGCAGTAAAATAGACGCCATGAATCCAGAAAAGATCGGTCGCTACGAAATCAAGGCTGAATTGGGACGCGGCGGCATGGCCACCGTCTACCGGGCCAACGATCCGCGCTTCGAGCGCGAAGTGGCTATCAAAGTGCTGCCGCGCGAAATGCTGCACGACCCGCAGTTTCGCACCCGCTTCGAGCGCGAGGCCAAGACCATCGCCCTGCTCGAACACCCGGCCATCGTGCCGGTCTACGACTTCGGCGAGGAAGACGGCCAGCCCTATTTCGTCATGCGTTTCATGACCGGCGGCTCGCTCTCCGACCGCCTCAAGAATGGACCGATCAGCGTCAAAGAGGCCGCCCGCCTGTTCGCCCGCCTGGCTCCGGCGCTCGATTCCGCCCACGCCAAAGGCATCATCCACCGGGACCTTAAACCCGGCAACATCCTCTTCGACCAGTACGGCGAACCCTACGTCTCCGATTTCGGCATCGCCAAGTTGACCGAATCGCAGGCCGGTGTCACCGGCTCGGCCATCGTCGGCACACCGGCTTATATGTCGCCGGAGCAGGCCCAGGGCGAAGGAGTGGACGCGCGTTCCGACGTCTACGGGCTGGGCGTCATCCTGTTCGAGGCGCTCACCGGCCAGCAGCCTTTCCAGGGCGACACGCCCATGAGTGTGGTCGTCAAGCATATCACCGATCCTGTCCCGCACATCCTGGACCTCAAGCCTGACCTGCCCGCCGGAGTCGAAAAAATCGTCGAAAAGGCGCTGGCCAAGGACAAGAACGAACGTTTTACCGCCTGCCAGCACCTGGCCGATGCCCTGGGCACCGTCTCGCGCGGCGAGACCCTGACCCTGGGACCTGCGCCCACGGCCAGCCGCATGGCCGCTCCGAAAACGCAGACTTCCAGGAAGCCGGCGGTCCAGGCGAAGACCGTGCTCGCCAAACGGGGGCAGGAAGCAGGTCCGCAGCCGCCCCGCAAACGCACAGGGATGTGGATCGGCCTGGGAATCAGCGCCTTCGTTCTCTGCGCGGCTGCCGCGGCCGGCGCCTTCCTGTTCCGCGATCAGATTCCCCTGCTTGCCCAGAAAACGCCCACACTGGAACTTGTGCGCACATCACCCACAACCGAAATCCGCCAGCCCACCAATACCAAGCCAAGCGGTGATATTATCTCCGTCGTTCCCAGTACAACCCCCACTCCCACTGCCACCATCCCCACGAAAACGGCTCTCGGCGGGGCAGACCTGGTGGCTTTTGTCAACGCCAACAACATCTGGCTGATGCTCCCGGACGGCTCCGACCTGCGCCAGGTTACCACTGACGGCGCGGCCAAGCACAGCCTGCAATGGTCGCCGGATGGGCAGAGCGTGTTCTACATCAGCGGGAAGTGTATCTGGATGGTGAATATCCAGACCGGCGAAGCCGAAAGCCTGGCCTGTTTCAACGCCGCCGAGTACCTGGAAGACCTGGCGATTTCGCCGGATGGAAGCCAGGTTGCCATTGCACTCGACCGCACGATCTACGTTGTACCGTTCGACCTGCCGGCGCTGAGCGCGGCGCGCAACCACACAGACATGGCCAATATGAATGGCTGTTTTACCTACAACGCGCTGGGTTCCAAGGCGGCGCGCTGGTCGGACGACGGGAAGAGGCTGGCCGTGGAGGCCATCGCGCCTGAATCGGGCCTGTGGGTGGACATCGTACGCGTGTTCGACATTTCGACCTGCAACTCCGCTGCTCCCGGCATTTTCGATACTTTTCCTGCCTCGCGTTTCACGATGATCGGTTACAGCGATAACCACGCCATCCCGTCCTTCGACTGGGACGGCGAATCTCTTTTCCTGCTCACCAGTCTCATCCGCAACGATACCTACGGGTACCTGTACGCGTACAATGTGAGCACACGCCGCGCCGATCAACTCGACCCGATCGGCACCGGCTGCTGCTACAGCGACGCCGTCTGGAGCCCGGACGGGTCGTATGTGCTCTTCGCCTACCAGGATATCAACCTCGGCTCGAACTCGAAGAATTTTCTTTATTATGTTCCGTTTGGAACCATCGGTACGGGCGCCGCGTATACGCCCATCCCCCTGCCGGAGGATTTTCTCTTCAAGCCGCGCGACCATCCCGAAGCGGCCCTGCGGCCGGTCAAGTAAGTATCTAGCCTAATCGGAGTGCAGACTTCAGTCTGCCTGGTTCTAGCGGACTAAAGTCCGCGCTCCAATATTTTTTCAGCTGCATTCTACGTCACACGCTTTGGATGATTTTCTTGACCAGCCCCGGCCCGGCATAGACCAGGCCAGTGTAGACTTGCACCAGCGCCGCCCCCATGTCGAGGCGGCGTTTGGCATCTTCAGGGGACATGATCCCGCCCACGCTGACGACCGGGATGCGTCCGCCGAGCCGTTTCACCACCTTTCCCAGCACCGCCTCGCTGCGGACCGTGAGCGGGCGTCCGCTCAAACCGCCGGTTTCACTCTGAAACCTTGACCGCAGCCCGTCGCGCGCCAGGGTGGTATTCGTGGCGATGACGCCGTCCATGCCGGTGTCCAGAATTACTCCGAGGGCATCATCAAGTTCTTCATCGTTTAGATCTGGAGCAAGTTTCACCAGGATCGGGCGTAGAACGTTCAACGTTGAACGTTCGATCTGTATTCGACCGAGGAGATTTTCCAACATTTCGCGGCCTTGTAACCGACGCAAGCCGACCGTGTTGGGGGAGGAGACGTTGATGGCGAGATAATCCGCGAGCGGCGCGAATGCACGCATGAGAGTGATGTAATCCTCGGCGGCGTTTTCGAGGGGGGTGTCTTTGTTTTTGCCGAGATTCACGCCGATAATCGCGTTTGAAAGTTTGAAAGTTGACAGGTTTTCAAGTCTAAACCTTCCTACCTTCCAACCTTCCAACCTGCTCACGATGTGCCTCGCCCCCTCTCCTGGAAATCCCATCCGATTGATGACCGCCTCATCCTCAACCAAGCGGAAAACCCGCGGCTTGGGGTTGCCCTCCTGTGAATGGGGTGTGACCGTGCCGATCTCAAGGTGGCCGAACCCCAGGGCGGCCAGCCCGCGGAGGGCGACGCCGTCCTTGTCGTAGCCAGCGGCCAGACCGACGGGGTTCTTGAATTTCAATCCAAAGACTTGCACCGGTTTCTCGGGCGCGGTGAACAGGGCTTGCAGCAGCCAGCGCGAGGGCGGCAAAATGCCCGCCAGCCGCAGCAGGTTCAGGGTCAGGCCGTGGGCTGTTTCGGGGTCCAGTTTGAAGATCAGAGGGCGGAGGAATTTGTACATCAGTCGAATGCCGCAGGGCGGGCCGGGTCGGCATGGTGGGCAAAAACTTCTTCGAGCATCTGCCGGTTGGTGCGGTAGTTCGAGAGCGGCGGGAGGTGCTCCAGGTCGAAGAAATCCATGGCCGCGGTCTCATTGCTGGGGCAGGCTTCGCCGCCAACGAGGGCGCATAAGAAGATGAGTTTATACGCGTGGTAAAACTCCATCGGCGCGCCCGGGACGCGGTTGGCATCGTAGACGGCGACCAGTTTTTCCACCCGGACCTCGAATCCGCTCTCCTCCCGCACCTCGCGCCTGACTACCTCGGACGGCGCCTCCCCCACATCGCCCCAGCCGCCGGGCAGGGTCCAGCCGCCGTCCGAACGTTCCTGTACCAGCAGGATTTTGCCATCCTGGACGACCGCGCCGCGCACGTCAATTTTGGGCGTGGCATAACCGGCCTGCATGGAGAAACTTTCCAGGACGGATTCTTTTTCGAGCGCTGATTGGCTGGCGATAATCTCGGCACTGATCTCCAGCAGCCTTCGATAGCGCTCCAGGTCGTATTCGCTTTTACTGTAAGTCAGCCCGGCTTGGGCAAGGGAGTAAAGTTCGCGTGCCCAAGGGAGCCATTTTGGGCCCATATCGGTCATGTTATGAAGTCGCTTTCAAGAATTCACGCGTTTTCGCGATCTTATCCTTTTCCACTTTCCCCGTCTTCTCCCAATAGTCCAGCAACTGCGTGATGGGCAGCACCGCGCGCAGACGGAAGCCTGCCTGTTCCAGCGCTTCCTTCGCCCCGGACTGACGGTCAATCAGCACGACCACATCCTGCACCTTCAGCCCGGCCGTGGTCAGTTTTTCGATGGCCTCGAACTTCGAGCCGCCAGTGGTGGCCAGGTCGTCTATGACAGCAACTGTTTCCCCGGCGTAGTATTCGCCCTCGATCTCAGCCTTCGTGCCGTAGTCCTTGGCTTCCTTGCGCGGGTAGATCATCGGGTAGCCGCCCTGGAGTGAAATTGCTGTCGCGATGGGGATGGCAGCGTAAGGTAAACCTGCGAGGCGGTCGAAGGTCAGGCGTTGCAGGATAGGGAGATAAGCCTCGGCGACTTTGGCGAGTAACGATGGGTGGGAAACGAGTTGGCGCAGGTCAATGTAGATGGGCGATTTCAGCCCTGATTTCAGGGTGAATTCGCCGAATTTGATACAGTCGGCGGCGAGCAGGTCATCGGCGAGAGCGGCGAAGGAATCAGTGACCGGGTAATTAGGAATTAGGTGATTAGGTCCCTTAATACCTAATCCCTGATCCCCAATTACCTGTAATATTTCATCCCGCAACTTGGCCGCTTCCAACTTCGGATTTTCAGAGCGCGAAATGGACCGGGAAACATTGACGAGCATACCCTTCCCGTCGGACCGTAAACCGGCTTTGAGCGCCGTTTCCAGGTCGCCGCCCTGGGCGCCGACGCCCGGGACGAGGAACCACAAATCGGGCGCCGCGGCCCGGACGCGGGTCAACGCTTTGGGTTGGGTCGCGCCGACGACCAGGCCGATGTTATTGCCGGTGTTCCAAGTTTGGGCGAGGTGGGCGATGTGTTCATACAACGCCCTCACCCCTTGCCCCTCTCCCGATGGGAGAGGGGTTGGGGTGAGGGGCAAATCCTGCAAATCAGACGCCCCCGGATTGCTCGTCTTGCACAGCAAGAAGACGCCCTTCTCTTTGTACGCCAGGAACGGTTCGATGGAATCCTTGCCGAGGTACGGGTTGAGCGTGATGGCATGGACGCCTAGATTCTCGAAAGCCGATTTGGCGTAGGCTTCAGCAGTGGAGGCGATGTCGCCGCGTTTGGCGTCCAGGATGACGGGGATCATCGAACCCATGCGGTCGGACTCCTCCTTCACGGCGGTGATGACATCCTTGAGCGCGGCCCAGCCCTGGGGTCCGTAGAGTTCGAAGAAGGCCGCGTTGGGCTTGAATGCCGCCGCGTAGGGCGCGGTCGCTTTGACGAGACGCAGGCAGAAGTCCCGCGCCGCTTCGGCGGTGGGAGCGGGAAGGTCCGAAGGATGCGGGTCCAGTCCCACGCACAGGAGCGACGAGCAGTCATCCACGCGTTTGGCGAGAAAAGAGAAGAAGGTTTCCATGTTCCGAATGTGCTCCCGTGTCATGTGCTCCGGTGTCACGTGACACGGGAACACATGACACTTCTAGGCCTTACCCAAAACCATCGCCAGCAAAGCCATTCTAACGTATAAACCGTATTCCATTTGCCTGAAGTATGCCGCCCGAGGATCTTCGTCGAAGGCCGGGTCAATCTCACCGATGCGCGGCAGCGGGTGCATGACGATCATGCGTTCCTTGGCGGCTTTCATCACCTTGGAGTCAATCACGTACGCGCCCTTGACCGACTCGTAGGCGGCCTCGTCGGCAAAACGCTCCTTCTGGACGCGGGTGACGTACAGCACGTCGGTCTCGGGCAGGCATTCATCGAGGGTTGCAAATTCTTTCTGCGGAATCTTCCTGGCTTTCAGTTCGTCAATCAACTCGGGAGGCATGCGCAGGACCTCGGGCGAGACGTAGTTCAGTTTGACCTTGTAGAGCGACAGGAGCCGCGCCAGCGAGTGGACGGTGCGCCCGTGTTTCAGGTCGCCAAGCAGGGTGACAGTCAGGCCGTCGAAGCCTGCCCTGAGCGAAGTCGAGGGGTGGCCGATCTCTTCGCGGATGGTGAAGGCGTCCAGCAGGGCCTGGGTGGGATGTTCGCCGATCCCGTCTCCGGCGTTGATGACCGGCTTGTGGGCCGCCGCGGCGGCGATGGCCGCCGACCCGACCTCGGGATGGCGCAGCACGATCACATCGGCGTAGCACTCCAGCGTGCGGACGGTGTCGGGCAGGGACTCGCCCTTCGCCACCGACGAGTATTTCACCTCGTTGATCGGGATGACCGAGCCGCCCAGCCGTTCCATCGCGGCAGTGAACGACGACGAAGTGCGGGTGGACGGTTCGTAGAACAGGTTGGCGAGGATCTTGCCCTTGAGCAGGTCGAACGTGCCGATGTGGTCCACCATGTCGTGCATCTCGTGCGCCACGGCGAAGATGTATTCCAGGGCTTCGCGGTCGAACTGTTTGACCGAGATGATGTCCTTGCCGTACCAGGGGGCGTTCTTGTGGTCGCCGAGCGGCAGGTGGGACAGGTTGTGTTTGGGGATGGTCATGGGTTACTCCTTATCGGTGATTGAGGATTGCTGATAGAATAACATTTTGAGACAGTCATTACGAGGAGCGGCGCAGCCGTGACGTGGCAATCGCGTGTTGCGGGGAGATTGCTTCGTCGCCCTTCGCCTCCGCTCAGGGCTTCTCGCAATGACACTAGGCTCTCACATTTCTGCCATACCCCGGCTCGACGAGAATCTTTCTACCCTTGAACGCTTCCCGTCCGCGCAGCACCGCGCGCTTCACGCGTCCCTTCACCTGCCAGCCCTCGAACGGCGTCCATCCGCAGCGCGAGTGCATTTCACTGGCCTTAATCTCATACCGTGCATTCTCATCCACTTCGACCCAGGTTTCGGGTTGTTCAGGGAGGAAGAAGATTCGGCGTGGGTTGGTGACGGATTTTTCGATGAGTTGGCTAATGGTTAATCGTCCGTCGCTGACGGCAGTGAGCAAAAGCGGAAGCATGGTTTCCAGGCCGGGAAAACCAGGCGGGGGAGTTTCACTGTCCTTTTCGGCCAGGGTATGCGGGGCATGGTCGGTGGCGAAGCAGTCAATGACATCGAGGTTTTGCCAGAGGGCATCCACGTCGGCTTGTGCGGCAAGGCGCGGGCGGACTTCCATTCTCCCCTCTCCCTTTGGGAGAGGGGCCGGGGGTGAGGTCCGAGTGAGAAACAAATGATGCGGACAGACTTCGCAGGTGACCTTAATGCCGCGTTCTTTGGCTGCCTTGATGAGCAGGACTTCCTCTTTCAGCGAGATGTGGGCAATATGGACAGGCCGGTCGTAGATGGCCGCCATCAAAATGACCGCCGCCATGCTGCGGCTCTCGGAGTGCGCCACGATGGGCATATCCTTTGGCCAGGTCTGGAAGTGCTGCTGCCAGAGGGTCATGTCGTCCAGGCGCAGTTCGCCGAAGGTGGAGTCGAGGTACATTTTCAGCCCGGCGGCGCGGTGGGGCAAGGGCGAACTGTCGTTCGCCACTACAAGCGGCCCCGCGCCGAGGAATTGGGCGTAGTCGCAGCGCGCTTTTGCTTTGGCCGCGGCAAGCGCTAGGTCCAGGGTGGCGGCGTCGAAGATGGGCGGCCTGGTGTTGGGCATGGCCAGGACCATGGTCACTCCCCCGGCCAGCGCGGCGGACGTGCCGCTGTCCCAATCTTCCTTGTGGGTCTGGCCGGGTTCGCGCATGTGGACGTGGGGGTCAATCAATCCGGGGAGTTTGAGCATTGTGTCTCGTACAGACAAAAAAAGAGAGCCGATGGAACGGCTCTCTAAAGGATAAACGAAAGGGGTAATCTAATGGGTTCAAACAAGAGATCTCGCAAATGAAGGAATGTGACCATATCGGGCGGAATTATAGGCAAGGTGCGAATTTTGTCAAGGGTTGTGTGCAACCTATCCCGGTGATTGGCATCCAACCTTTGTGCGATTTGATATAATCCAAATCGAACTTATCCCAAGGAGGAAGAAATGGCATACAGCAATATCAAAATACCCGCGGGCGGGGCGAAAATCACCATCGGCGGGGGCAGGTTGCAGGTCCCGGACAACCCGATCATCCCATTCGTGGAAGGCGACGGGACCGGACGCGACATCTGGCGGGCGTCGGTGCGCGTCTTCGACGCGGCTGTTCAGAAAGCCTACGGGGGCAAGCGCAAAATCCACTGGATGGAAGTCTACGCCGGTGAGAAAGCCTTCAGGCAGTTCCAGACCTGGCTGCCGGATGAGACCACCGAAGCGTTCAAGGAATTCCTGGTGGGCATCAAAGGCCCGCTGACCACGCCCATCGGCGGCGGCATCCGCTCGCTCAATGTGACGCTGCGCAAACTGCTCGACCTGTATGTCTGCCAGCGGCCGGTGCGTTACTATACGGGCGTCCCTTCGCCAGTGAAACATCCTGAATACGTGGACATGGTCATCTTCCGCGAAAACACCGAGGATATTTACACCGGCATCGAGTTCCAGTACGGAACCGAGGAGAACACAAAATTCAAGGCTTTGCTGAAGGAAGCCTTCCCGAAGGAATACGCCAAGATCCGCTTCCCAGACACAGCCGGGGTGGGCATCAAACCTGTCTCGATGGAGGGGACGGAAAGGCTGGCGCGGGCAGCCATCCAATGGGCGCTGGCGAACAAACGCAAAAGCATCAACCTCGTCCACAAAGGCAACATCATGAAATTTACGGAAGGCGCTTTCAAGGACTGGGGCTATACCCTGGCGAAGCGCGAGTTCCGCGAGCAGGTGGTCACCGAGCGCGAGACCTGGATCCTGGGCAACAAAGAAAAGGACGCCAATCTCAGCGTGGAGGCAAACGCCCGCATGGTGGATCCCGGCTACGACATGATGGCCCCCGACAAGCAGGCCGAGATCCGCGCCGAGGTGGAGGCCGGGCTGGCCCTCTGGCCGACGCACGGCGACGGTAAGTGGAAATCCAAACTGCTCATCAAAGACTCCATCGCCGATGTGACTCTCCAGTTCGTCCTGATCCGCCCGAAGGATTACGATGTGATCGCCACCCCCAACCTGAACGGCGATTACCTGTCCGACGCGCTGGCCGCGCAGGTGGGCGGCATCGGCATCGCCCCCGGGGCGAACATCAACTACGAGACCGGGCACGCCATCTTCGAGGCCACCCACGGCACCGCGCCCAAGTACGCCGACCTGGACAAGGTCAACCCCGGTTCGGTCATTCTCTCCGGCGAAATGATGTTCCGCTACATGGACTGGACGGAAGCCGCCGATTTGATCGTCAAGGGCATGGAAGGGGCAGTCGCCGCCAAGACCGTCACCTACGACTTCGCCCGCCTGATGGAAGGCGCGACCGAGGTCAAGTGCTCCGAGTTCGGGGACGCGATCATCAAACACATGGGTGAGAGCAGCCGCGAGTTGTGAGTTGCGAGTCGTCAGTCGAGGAAAAGGGAAAGCCCGTCAGTTCCCTAACTGGCGGGCTTTTTCGTTTCGCTTATCGTTTCTACGGACTTGGTGTGGGTGTTGGCGCGCTGAGCGCCTGGGCTTCGGCAGCCGCGTTGGGCATGCCGTTCAAGACCCACAGCGTCAGCATGTCTATGTATTTCTGCTCGAGCAGTTTGTTGGTCGGCATGGCGCGCAGCGCGGTGCCGTCTTCGGCTGTCTGTTCCTGCCCGTTGACCAGCACCAGGAACAGGCTGTTCGGGTCGCCTGCCACGATGACCGGACCGTCGTCACTGGGGCCGAGGATCTCCTCATAGGTGGTCATCAGGTAGTTGCGGTTGTCCTTGCCCGGCCGGTGACAGGAAATGCAGTAGCGCTTCACCAGCGCGGAGATGTGCACTTCATACGAAGGCACCTCGCCCGGCAGGAGTTCCGGGATGGAGGAAAGCACCGCGTCGGAGGGCAATTCGGTGCGATCGTCCCAGGAATAACGCATGAACGTGACAATGTAATCAATCTCGCTCGGACCGAGTTCGCCGCCATACGTCCGGCCAAAGGGCGTCATGCCCAGGTCCGGCTGGCCGTAGTTGATGATATTGGCCAGGGTCTCGTCGGTCAGGGTATACATGATGTCCGTGCTGTTGATGGCATTGATGGCCCTTCCTTCCAGACCTTCAACACCGGTGATGACGGTCACCTTGCCATCCTCGCCATGACATTCGGTGCAGTAGATCGAGTACAGGTCCGCCCCAAGGGTGAACTTCTCGCCGATCGTATCCGCCACCTCGACCTCGGACACGGCCGCCGGCGGGGCCGTCAGCATGACGACCAGCCCCAGACCCAGCATCCCGACCGAGGCCGCGCTTGCGATCCAGACCTGGGCCCTGCGCGCCGCCGCGCCCCACTTGCGCGCCAGCAAGGTCAACCCCAGCAGGAGGAGGATGGCCAGCCCGGGCAGGATCAAGCCAGATAGGAATTGCAGCCAGGTGGAGAGGGTCATGCGCCCAATCTCGTCGGTCGCGGTCGGGACACCGGCGATCATGGTCAGTGCGATAATGCCGACGACGAATACGCCCATCACTGTCAGCGCCAGGGTGCGGCGGGTGTAGTGACGGTAGGGATTCCTGTCCACCAGCGGCAGGACGAGCAGGAGCAGGAGCGCCAGGCCGGGGATGAGCGCCGTGGCAATCCATTCGATCTTGCCGATGCCGGGAATCTGCCCGTAGAGAGCCAGGAACTTGAACAGGAACAGGAAGTACCACTCCGGCTTGGGAACGTAGGCCGAGTCGCTGGGGTCCGCTTTCGGCTCGCTCGGGATGCCGACGAAAGCCGCCAGCAGGATGAGCACGATGAAGATGCCGAAGGAGACGACCAGGTCTTTGTAGATGCTGTCCGGCCAGAAGCGCTCGCCTTTTTGCAGGGCGCGCTGGTATTTCTCGTGGAGGGTTTTCTTTTGCTCTTCCTTCATGGCGCGCTCCTTAATCTTCCTTGTCCGGGAAGGCTGATTCGCCGTGCTTGATGATGAGGAAAATGTGCACACCGATGAGTCCGGTCAGCAGGAGGGGCAGGATCCAGATGTGGGCAGAGAAGAACCGGCTCAGGGTCAACGCGTTGAGGTCCGTTCCGCCGCGCAGGGCTTTCAGGATGAATTCGCCCGCCCAGGGCACCGAGCCCGCAATGGCCGTCCCCACGGTCGTCGCCCAGTAGGCTTTCTGGTTCCAGGGCAGGAGGTAGCCGGTGAAGCCCATGCCGAGCGTCAGGAGCAGGAGGCCTACGCCGATCAGCCAGGTCAGTTCGCGCGGGTATTTGTACGAAGCGGTGGCAAAAACGCGCAGCATATGGATGAAGACCACCATCACCATCAGCGAAGCGCCCCAGTGATGGATGCCGCGGATGAGCCAGCCAAACTGCACCCCGGTCATGATGTACTGGATGCTGTCGTAGGCATGGTCGGGGGAGGGGGTGTAGTAGACCGTCAGGAAGATGCCGGTGAGTCCCTGCATGACGAACAGGAACAGGCTGGCCGAGCCGAGGGTGTTCCACCAATTGCCGCGCGGTTCGGGGCGGTCGAGGGTGGCCTTGTACAGGTCGTTCAGTCCCAGGCGCTCGTCGAACCAGGTGAAGAGCTTAGTCCATATTTTTTTCCACATGGCGCTATCCTTCTGTGAAGTGAATAGAGAGAACGCCTTCTTCGATTTTGAGGGACTCGCCCTCGTACCGGTCCAGCGGCCGCGGCGGCGGACCGCCGAGCACCTCGCCCTCCGGGCTGAAGGTCGCGTCATGGCAGGGGCAGATGTAGGCCTGCTTCTCTTCGTTCCAGTTCACCCGGCAGGAGAGATGCGTGCAGCGGTTGGAAAGCACCAGGGCTTCCTCCTCCGACTTGCGGATGACGAACACGCCGTAACTGTTGGAAGTCTTCTCCCAGCCGTTGACCTGGGTGCGGACGAACGTGACCAGGGTCGGTTTCCCGATCTCGAAGTTTTCGAGCGGCCCCAACGGGATCCAGGCATCCTTGCCGCCCGCTTCCATTGCCGGGTCCACCAGGTAGATGATACCCGGAATGCCGACTGCCGCGCCGATCACACCGCCCACCGTCACGGTGGCCAGCTTGATAAAGTCACGGCGGCTGATGTGATGAGAACCTGCCATGCGAACCTCCCGGATCTTTTATAGTACAATATAGAGCGTTTGTATCCGAATTGTAAGCGCGTTCCTGGCGCCGGACAAGAAAATCATGGGAATTTATGAAGAATCGTCCGCGCGCAAGACAAGCGTACTTCGATTATAAGGAAGATTCCATCTTCCCCAAGAGGAAGTCTGGAATGAATAATCTATGAGTATTGTCACTTTTATGGAAGGAAACGAGGATGGGATAATAGACGATGTCTTGGAGAAAACTTCGTCATAAGGAGGCGTAGATGGGCCTGAAAAGGAATGTCGGCCTGATGACCGGCCTGCGCTACCAGGGCAAGGGACCGATGCTGACCTTTGTCCTGCATCGCGTCAGCGGACTGGGTATCGTGCTCTTTGTGTCCGTGCATATTCTGTCATCCTACTTTGGTGGCGATCTAGGCATTTTCCTCAACACAGTCTACGAGCATTGGGCTTTCCAACTCGTCATCTTCTTCTGCGCCTTGTTCCATGCCATCAACGGACTGCGGATCGTTGTCCTCGATCTGTGGCCGAAACTCATCGAGCACCAGCGGGAAGCCATCTGGGTGGAATGGGCGGTCTTCCTGCCAGTTTATGCGATTGCCGTCATCGTCATCCTGAGCACGGCGCTGGGAGGCTGAACATGGCTGAGAAGCATAGAACCATTCCTCTCGCCAAACGCGGCTTCGACTTCGAGACGGTCATGTGGACCTTCACCCGCGTCTCGGCTTTGGCAATGTATATCCTGGTCTTGATCAGCCTGGTCGGTGCGCTGGTCATGGGCGCCCGCACTCAGATGAACCTGGCTGACCTGATGCGCTGGGTGTTCACCCCCAATGTTTCGCATGTTACCAACACCAATGTGCCAGACATCGAGCCCTGGATGACCGTCTTCTGGAAGGTCACGGCTTGCATCATGCTCTTCTTTGCCACTTCCCACGGCCTGCACGGCCTGCTCAGCGTTCTGGAGGACTACCTTGCTATCCTCTGGCTGCGGCGGACGCTGCGCGTCCTGGTGCTTTTGCTGGTGCTGTTCATGATCTACGTCGGCATCTACGTCGTCTGGACTTCATAGGAGCAGCGTATGAATACCCATCAATTTGAAGTCATCGTCGTCGGCGCCGGCGGAGCGGGCCTGATGGCCGGTCTGTACGCTTCCAAGACTGCGAAAACGGCCATCATCACCAAACTCTACCCCACCCGTTCGCACACCGGCACCGCCCAGGGCGGCATCGGCGCGGCGCTCGGCAGCCAGGAAGAAGACCATCCCGAATGGCACACCTACGACACGGTGAAAGGCTCCGATTACCTCGGCGACCAGGATGCCATCGAATTCATGTGCACGGAAGCCGTCCAGGCAGTGTACGAACTGGAACACATGGGCCTGCCCTTCGACCGGACGCCGGACGGCAAAATATCCCAGCGTCCGTTTGGCGGACACACCAACAACGTGACCGGCAAACCGGTCCGGCGCGCCTGCCACGCCGCCGACCGGACCGGGCACATGATCCTCCAGACCCTCTATCAGCAGTGTCTCAAGAACAACGTCACCTTCTACGACGAGTTCCAGGTCATTGACCTGCTGATGGTGGACGGCGCGGCGGCGGGCGTGGTCGCCATCGAACTCGCCACCGGCGAACTGCATGTCTTCCATGCCAAGGCGGTCATCTTCGCCACCGGCGGGCACGGGCGCATCTGGGAGATCACCTCCAATGCTTACGCCTTCACCGGCGACGGTCCCGCCGTCGTCATGCGGCGCGGCCTGCCGCTGGAGGACATGGAATTCTTCCAGTTCCATCCCACCGGCATCTACAAACTTGGCATCCTCATCACCGAGGGCGTGCGCGGCGAGGGCGGGGTGCTCATCAACGGTAAGGGCGAGCGCTTCATGGAGAAGTACGCTCCCACGGTGAAGGACCTGGCCTCGCGCGACGTGGTCAGCCGCGCCATCTACATGGAAATCCGCGATGGCAACGGCGTCAACGGGCAGAACTATGTCTACCTCGACGTGCGCCCGGAGAGCGTGACTAAGTACGCCGCCATTGACGGACGCAAGAACAAGGATGGCTCGCCCTACACCGTCACTGGCGAGGAAATCCTGGCGAAACTGCCCGACATCGTGGACTTCTGCCGCGTCTACCTGGGCGTGGACCCGATCACCCAGCCCATGCCCATCCAGCCGACGGCGCACTATGCCATGGGCGGCATTCCCACCAATAAATTGGGCGAAGTCATTGCTGACGAGAAGAATACGGTTGTCCCTGGCTTGTATGCCGCCGGCGAGTGCGCCTGCGTCTCGGTCCACGGGGCGAACCGGCTCGGCACCAACTCGCTGCTCGACCTGGTCGTCTTCGGCAAACACGCCGGTCTGCGCGCCGCGGAGTTCGTCAAGAATGTCGAATACCAACCCCTGACCGCCGATCCGACCGAATACGCCCGCCTCCAGTTCGACCGAATCCGCAGCGCGGACGGCAAGGAAAACGCTTTCGACATAGCCACGGAGATGAAGAAGGTCATGTTCGACGACATGGGCATCTTCCGCTCCGGCAAGGGTATGGAGAATGCCCTCAAGGCTGTGCGTGAACTCCAGTCGCGTTTCAAGCACGTCCGCCCGACCGATACCGGCTCCATATTCAATATGGAACTGATGAACATCTGGGAACTGGGCAATTTGCTCGACCTGGCCGAGGTGACCACCGTCTCGGCCATCGCGCGGACCGAGAGCCGGGGCGGCCATTC
>JBFMCM010000195.1:0-2090 GCA_040754355.1 Chloroflexota bacterium
CTGGTGGGGCTTGAGCATATGGACGAGATCCTCGTGATGGAGGCCGGGCGCATTGTCGAACGCGGCACCCATCAGACGCTTATGCAGCGCGGCGGACTCTACCGCCGGATGCTGGACATGCAAAGGAGGATTTTGGATATAACTTCGTGAAAAACTTTGCTTGCACACCCTTTACTTACGTGCTATAATGCCCGCGAAGTTAGCCGCTTGGTTCATCCCCGAATGGATGACAAGTTGATCGAATCCAAACCTTACCCAGTCTCTTGACAACCCAACGCACGAAACAAGCCTGCCCTGGGGGCGCTTGTTCAATTTTGCATTCCATTCCACTCGATTGAAGAAACGATATGAACATCCTCGAACTTGAAAACAAACCGCTTGCCGAATTGCGCAGCATGGGCAAGGATTTCAACGTGCTCAATGCCCACCGCCTGAAGAAAGAGGCCCTCATCCTGGGCATCTGCCAGGCAGAAGCCGCCCAGCAGGGCGTCGAAATGCGCGGGGGTATCCTCGAAATCATGAGCGAGGGCATTGGCTTCCTGCGCTCGGCCCGTTACACCATCAGCGAAGATGATGTGTACGTCTCGCAAGCGCAGTTGAGGCGCTACGAAATGCGTTCTGGCGACCTCGTGCTTGGGAACGTGCGCCCGCCGCGCGAATCAGAACGTCACTGGGGGTTGATCAAGGTGGAGAGCGTCAATGGGATTGACCCGGAAGAGGCCCGCCACCGCCCGAAATTCGAAGACCAGACTCCGATTTTCCCCGACAAACGATTCGATTTGGAAACCACTGGCGACATCCTGTCCACCCGCCTGATCAACCTGGTGGCGCCCATCGGACGCGGCCAGCGCGGGCTCATCGTCTCGCCGCCCAAGGCCGGTAAAACGACCATCTTGAAACAGATCGCCAACGGCATCTCCAAGCAGTATCCCGACGTGCACCTGATGGTGGCGCTGATCGGCGAGCGCCCCGAGGAAGTGACCGATATGGACCGCTCGGTGGATGCTGAGGTGATTGCATCCACTTTCGATGAGCCGGTCACCTCCCACGTCCGCACGGCGGAGATCGCCCTCGACCGCGCCAAGCGCCTGACCGAGATCGGCCGCCACGTGGTCATCCTGATGGACTCGATCACCCGCCTGGCGCGCGCCTACAACCTGGTTGTCAATCCCTCCGGGCGCACGCTCTCGGGCGGCATGGACCCGTCTGCGCTCTACCCGCCCAAGCACTTCTTCGGCGCGGCGCGGAATTTGGAAGAAGGCGGCTCTCTCACAATCATCGCCACCTGTTTGGTGGATACCGGCTCCCGGCTCGACGATGTGGTCTTCGAAGAGTTCAAAGGCACCGGCAACATGGAACTGCATCTAGCCCGCAAGCTACAGGAACGCCGCATCTTCCCGGCTGTGGACATCGAGCGCTCGTCCACCCGCCGCGAGGACCTGCTGCTCGGTCCCGACATCCTTCAGCGCGCCTGGACGATGCGCCGTATGTACATCCAGATGGTCTCCCCACCACCGGCGGGCGCGGGTATGGATTCAGCGGTCGCCACTGAGGCGATCCTCCAGCGCCTGTCTAAAACCCGAAATAACCAGGAATTCCTCGAAACCCTTACCGACGGACTATGAAAATCTTGGAAAAAATCACCCACTCACCCCGCGTTTTTAACGGTGTCAGTTGGGGGGTGACAGCACTGATTGTCGTTTCCCTGCTCGGATTTACCCTCTGGCGTATTTTCCCGGTTAGTGCCCAGCCAGTATCCACGCCTCCGCCGACCGCCGGGACAGATGAACCGGTCGCCTTGCCGGGTGTCCATACCGCGGGGGATGGTTCGCACGCCATCGTCCGCATCGTAGCCCTGGACACCTCCTTCGATGAAAATATCCGTTACGATGTGGTCGAATATACGGTCGAGCGCGGTGATACGGTTTCCAGCATCGCGGAGACCTACAAAATCAAGTCCGCCTCCCTGATGTGGGCCAACGACGAGTTGATGAGAGATGGCCCTAATAGTTTAAGCGTGGGGCAGGTTCTGCTGGTCCCGCCTGTGGATGGCGTCTTGTACCAATGGCAGGAGGGCGATGCCCTGGAAG
>JBFMCM010000196.1:0-2152 GCA_040754355.1 Chloroflexota bacterium
CATATTCAGCATCTATGGTGTCGAGGCCCACGCCGCCGCGCACGATCACTTTCAGGTTGGGACAAAGGTCAATCAGCGGCTCGCGGATCTTGGTCCGGGAACGCACGACGCAGCCATCGTAATTGGGTAGGACGTTGGGGAGTTCCTCCGGGGTGATCTCGAAATTCGTGTCCACGGTCAGACCAGCCTGGCGCATCTGCTCGATGGCATCCATTTCGGTTTTATCGCATACAAGGATTTTCATATTCACTCCTCTCAGCGCATGAAAATAATAACCGGGCAAACCGGGCCAAATGCCCGCTTCTCCCGGTTTATGAACGCGTATCGTTCCACGAGGTCATTGTAACACGGCAGGATTGCTTGTCAACTGATTTCCTTCCTGCGCGGAGTGTGCCGATTGTTAGTGTGCGATTCCAACGGCGTGGACTATAATTCTATTGCCAGACAAATAATATCTTCCCTATTTCACAGGAGATGAAAATGACCAAGCGTGTTTACAACTTCAATCCCGGCCCGGCTGCCCTGCCTTTGGAAGTGCTCCAGCAGGCCCAGGCCGAAATGCTCGATTACAAGGGCACCGGCATGTCGGTGATGGAGATCAGCCACCGCTCGAAGGATTTCGAAGCCATCGTCGCCGAAGCGCAGACCGACCTGCGCGACCTGATGGGCATCCCGGCCAATTATAAAATCCTGTTCCTGCAAGGCGGCGCCAGCCTGCATTTTGCCATGATCCCGATGAACTTCCGCCCGGCGGGGGCTTCGGCGGATTACATCGTCACCGGCACATGGAGCAAGAAGGCATTCAAGGAATCGCAAAAACTGGGGACGGCCAAGTCCGCCGCCAGCCTCGAAGCGGACAACTTCAACCGCCTCCCGCTCCAGTCCGAACTCGAACTGGACCCGCAGGCTGCCTACCTGTACTACGCCTCCAACGAAACCATCCACGGGGTGGAGTATTTCACGGAACCAGTACCTCCGAGCGGTGTGCCGCTCATCTGCGACGCCTCGTCCGACTTCATCAGCCGCCCGATTGACGTTTCCAAGTATGCCATGCTCTACGCCGGGGCGCAAAAGAACGCCGGCCCGGCCGGCGTGGTCATCTGCGTTATCCGCGACGACCTGCTGGAGAAGGTCCCTGCCAACTTGCCCAACTTGCTGGATTACAAGGCCCTGGCCGAGGAGAATTCCCTGCTCAACACACCGCCCTGCTGGAGCGTCTACATCGTCGGCCTGGTGCTCAAATGGGCCAAGGGACTGGGTGGCCTGGAAGCCATCCAGAAGCGCAACCAGACCAAAGCCGGCCTGGTCTACAAGACCATTGACGACAGCGGCGGATTCTACAAGGGGCACGCCAAGTCCGACCGCTCAGTCATGAATGTGACCTTCCGCCTGCCCTCCGAGGCACTCGAGGAACAGTTCGCCTCCGAGGCCAAGAAACGCGACCTGATTGGCCTCAAAGGCCACCGTTCGGTGGGCGGTCTGCGCGCCTCGCTCTACAATGCGGTGACCGTCGAAGCCGCTGAGGAACTGGTCAAGTTCATGAAGGAATTCCAACAGAAGAACGGGTAGTTGACGCGACGCCAACTATCAGACCTGACAGGTCCTCCTAGCCTGTCAGGTCTTTTTTTGTGGTTATAATTGCCTGGATGGATGCCTTCTTCCTCGACCCGAACGTCGAGCGCCTGCCGCCTGAATCTACTCGCCTGCTCAACCTGCACGCCGAACCCTACCCAGACGGGCAGCGCATCCGCATCGGCATCGAACTGACCCCCTTCCTGAAACGTCCCAACTTCGAACTGACCCTGACCGATTCCCATGGCCAGGACTGCGGCTCGGCCAGCATCGTCGAACCGATGGGCTGGAAACTCGAACTCACCCTGCACCTCCGCCCTTCGACTTCGCTCCCATCGGTCGCTCCGCTCAGGGCCGCTAAATATCTACTCACTGCCCTCCTCTCCTACCCCGACCTAGGCGAAATTGACCGCCGCCAGATTACCATCGAAATCCCAGCCCCCGAACAACTATGAACTCCACTCGCCTCCCCCGCCTTCTTTTACTTTTCACTTTTTCCTTTTTACTCGTCACTTCCTCCTGCTCCCCCCTCCCCACCCCCCTGCCCCCCACTCCCACTGCCACCAACACTCCCACGATT
>JBFMCM010000197.1:0-8592 GCA_040754355.1 Chloroflexota bacterium
AGAGCCCTGGGCTCTAACGACCAGGTGATCGGGGTTCCCGAGCCGATGGTGGGCGTCAGGATCTCGGCCTCCTCGAGCAACAACGGTGTCCTGTCGCTGGTATCCCCCAGCCCGAAGACGACCACCTGGGTGGTGGATGAGCCATCCACGGCTAGCTTCACCTTCAAGGGCAATAAGCCGGGCGCGGTCGGGGTGACCTTCCAGGCGGAGGTGCCTGCGAGCTACCTCAGACCCGACGCGCCCGAGACCACAGTAGGCTTGTTGAATCCCGGTCTGCAGATCGCGATCAACGTGGTCGATTGCTCGCTGCGGGCCAGGATCATTGAGAAGTGGCAAGGTGTGGGGGATGGCACCATAGACATGGTCGGCGTGATGGATTGGACCCCGCTTATATCCGATACCGATGGGCGGGTATTCGAGGCCCGCGGCACGATGACCGTCATCTTCCGCCAGTGGGGCGGCGAGTGCAGCTTCGAGCTCAGCATCGCCCAGCCGGCGGTGGACATCCAGGCCGTGAGGACCGACCAGGGATACAACGTCACCTACACCAAAGGCGAGGTATATGTGACGGATCTGGTTACATGCCCGGACACGGGGAGCGGGATCGCGTCTTTCCCGGCCCCGGACTTACCCGATTACACATTCTCGATCGGCCCCAACGGCGGGCCGGACATACAAGCAGTAGACTACCCCTTCTTCAATATGTACAGGTTCGTGCTCCTCCTCCCGGTGTCGAAGAAATGAGACTCACGGACTGGTACCAAGTCGTGCCAAGATCACTGCACGAGCCAGCCGCAGAGTCATTCAAGGAGAAATGCTTCATGAACCACAAACACAACCAAAAGATCGGGGTCGTCATAACCCTGTCATTCCTGTCCCTGATCGTGCTGGCCTGCACCTGCAGCACACTGAACGGAACGGGAGGGACGGGAGGGGATGACGTTACCTTCGACGACGTAACCACCCCTGCGCCGATCCCGGAGTCTTACTTCGACTTCGGCACCGGTCCCATCGACCTGGACGACCCGACTGTCGGCCTGGCCGATCTCTCCAGCTACCGTGCCGTCCTGACCCTCAACTTCGACGGCCAGCGAAACGGCGAGGCGGAACAATGGTCACGCACCTTCGAGATGACCGTCTCCCAGCAGGGAACCGTGTTCCACCAGATAGTCGTCACGGCGACCGGCCAGGCCAACGGCGAGCCCCTAACCGGACGGTACCTGGCGGAGACCGCCGGGAGCCGCTATGAGCAGGCCGAAGGCGCCGATTGCGAAGCCACGGTCATTGCAGAGGGTAAGACACCGCTGGCCGAGATTTGGGAGCCGGCCCGCATGCTCTCGCCATTGCGCGGCGCCGACGACTCCGGTCCTGCTGAGATCAACGGTCTGGCGGCGAACCATTACAACTTCGACGCCCGCGCCCAGGGCCTCTCGGGACTGGGCAGCGGAACTGGCGAAGCCTGGGTGGCCTCCTCTGGCGGCTATGTCCTGAGATACACCTTCCGCTTCGATGGCAGCGAGGAGTACTTCGGGGAGGGCGAAGGCGTGACCGGCACGCTCACTTGGGATTACCAATTGCTGGACATCAACCTGCCGGTCTCCCTGGCTATTCCAGAGGGTTGCCCCTACGGCCGGGTGGACGCGCCCCAGATGAACGACGCAGCAGAGATCGACGAGATACCCGGGATCACCACGTACAAAACTGCCGCCACCGTCGAAGAGGTGATCGCTTTCTACGGCGAACAGCTGCCGGGGGCAGGCTGGGAGCTGAGATCCGAGCCCTCCGCATCCACGGACGGCGGAGCTGCTACCTTTGTCCGAGGCGAAAGCCAGTTGACGATCCTGGCAATCCCGAACGATGTGGGCAGTATCACCGTCTGGCTGATGCTGGAAGACCGACTCGCACCATAAAAAGAGGGGCACCAATATTCAATTCTCGGTGGGGTCAGGCCTTCACTGGATATCCAAGAACATCGCCCGGGCTCTCGTCCGGGCGAAATTTTTATTTCTACTTCATCACTTGATACAAAGGCTGGAGCCGTTTATACATCTGCTTGTAGACGCCATGATACAACCCGTCGTAGCGTTCATGGACTTGCGCGTCCGGCTCGAAGGTGTCACGCACACGCGTCATCTCACGGATGGCAGTCGGGAAATCGGGGTGGGTGCCGATGCCTACCGCGGCATCCATCGCCGCGCCCAGGCCAGAGGCCTCGTACACGTGCGGGCGCGAGGCCGGCAGCCCGAACACGTCGGCGGTCAACTGCATGGCGGCTTCGGATTGGCTCCCACCGCCCGCCACGCGCAATTCGGCGATCTTCACGCCAGAACGTTTCTCCGTCCGTTCAGCGCCCTCACGCAGGGCGTAGGCCAGGCCTTCGAGGATGGCGCGGTAAAGGTGAGCACGCGTGGTCACGTCGCTGAAGCCGATGATGGCGCCGCGCGCTTCCGGGCCGGGGAAGCGCAGTCCCGGCGACCAGTAGGGCTGCAAGACCAGCCCGTCCGAGCCGGGCGAGACGGAACGCACCAGGTCGTCGAAGAGGGCTTCGGGTTCGATGCCGCGCGCCTCGGCCAGTCCCTGCTCGCGCAGGCCGAACTCCTGCTTGAACCAGGTCACCATCCAGTAGCCGCGGTAGATCTGGATCTCGAAACTGTAATGGCCGGGCGCGGCCGCCGGGTAAGGCGGGATGAGCGGGATGACTTCGATGTATTTCTTGTGGGTGGTATTGATGGTGGCCGTCGTCCCGTAACTCAGGCAGCCGATGTGCGGCTCCAGGCAGCCCGCGCCGAGCACCTCGGTGGCCTTATCTGCTGCGGAGGCGATGAGCGGCAGTCCCGCCGGGAGACCGGTGGCGGCAGCCGCCTCGGGGGTGATGACGCCGATCTGGGCCGCGACCGGCACCAGGTCCGGCAAGACCGCCTTGTCCACCGGAACGGCCTGCCACTTCCAGCCCCAGGAGGCTTCCCAGTCCTGCTTCTTGTAGTCGAATGGGATGTACCCTACCTGGCAGCCGACCGAGTCGGCGAAGCGCCCGGTCAGGCGAAAGGTGAGATAGCCGGAGAGGAACAGGTACTTGTGCGTGGCATTCCAGACCTCGGGCTGGTGTCTCTGCAGCCAGTTGGCCTCCGCCTCGGCCTGCAGATAGGCAACGGTATCCGACGCGCCGGCCAGTTTGAAGGCCGCGCCCCACAGCCCGCCGACCGGTTTCACCCCGTCGGTGCGGCGCTGGTCGAGCCAATGGATGGCCGGGCGGAGGGGTTTACCGGCTTTGTCCACGTTGATCATCGTGCTGCGCTGGGTGGTGAGAGCGACCGCGGCGATGCTGGACTTGTCCACGCCTTGCGCCCACAGGCCCTGGACAGCCTCGCAGATGGCCTTCCAGAAGACTTCCGGATCCTGCTCGGCCAGGCCGGGGGCGGAGGAATAATACGGCTCGATCGGGACCCGGGACTTGTGCAGCAGGTCCCCGCGCGGGTCGAAGACGAGAGCGCGGACGGACTGGGTGCCGTGGTCAATGGCGAGCAGGTTTTCGGGCATGAGAGGCTCCTTTCTTCTGCCACAGATAAACACAGATACCCTGCGGGTACGATGTGGACACAGATTTTTTTTTATCGGTGTTTATCTGTTCATCCGTGGCTGATTTTATCCGAAACGATAGGATGTGCGCCACAATTCCGCGTAGGCCTTTTCTTCCACCTCCCAGCGGGCATCGTCCCAGCCAAGTTCGGTCTGGACGAGGGAGCGGATGCGTCTCATCTGGTCGAGGCCTCCATTCGGGACGAGCAGCCCAAGGCGAACGCGGCGCAGGAGCAGGTCGTCGAGGTGGACAACAGCCTCGGTGCGAGCAGCATGGCGCAGTTCAGTCCAAACATAAGGTGTTCCGGGGATGCCATCCATATCGTTGCCGTCTCTGCAGAACGATGTGGATGGATTTACACCGTAGCGCCCTAACAAACGCAGGCACTGGCTGGCGGCCAGGTGCGAGTCGGCCAGCATGGACTCAGCCTCGGGTGGCAGCGGATCGAGGACGGGCACATCCGGGTCGAAGGGGATGTGGCCGATGTGGCGGCGGACGGCTTTTAGCGCATCGCGCGCCATGATGCGGAAGGTGGTCAGCTTGCCGCCGCTGACGGTCAGCAGGCCGTTCTCGTCCCAGAGCACGTGCTCGCGCGATTCCTTCGACGGGTTGGCCTTGCCCGTGTCCACCACTGGGCGGATGCCTGCAAAGGTGGCAATGACATCCTCGAAGGTCAGGTCCTGCGCCGGGAAGACGAATTTCAATCCGTCCAACAGGTACTCGGCCTCGTCGCCGCTGATGGATGGATCGGTTGTTAAATTCTGTCCCTGATCCACATCCGTCGTGCCGTAAACGACCGCACCCTCCCATGGCAGGACGAAGACCGGACGTCCGTCCTTGGGATGCAGGAAGGTGACGGCACGCGTCAGCGGCAGGCGGCTGGCGGAAAAGACCAGGTGGCTGCCGCGCAGCGGGCGCAGGCGCGGTTTCTCTCCAATGTCACCTCGCAACTGGTCGGCCCAGGCTCCGGTCGCGTTGATGACGACGCGGGCGCGGACTTCCGCTTCCCGGTCCGATTCGCCGCTCGTATCTCGGACGACTGCCCCGCAGACCCGTCCGGCATTCGTCTTCAGCAGGGAAGTCACGCGGGCATAGTTCAGCGCCAGCGCCCCGCCGGAGACTGATTCGCGGATCAGGCGCAGGACGAGCCGGGCGTCGTCGGTCTGGGCATCGAAGAAGCGGAAACCGCCGCGCAGGGAGGGCGTGGTCAGCAGCGGGCAAAGTTCGCGCATATCTTCGGCGTCGTAGGAACGATGGCTCCATTGTTTCGCCATCAGGTCGTACACGACCAGCCCGGCGCCAAAGACCCAGCCGGGCATGTGGTCGCCGTCCAGGCAGGGGTAGAGGAAGCCCAAGCGATTGACCAGCCCGCGGCCCTGCATGAGCAGGTACTCGCGCTCAGTCACCGATTCGAGCGTGACCCGCACCTGGGCGTTCTTCAGGTAACGCATCCCGCCGTGGACGAGTTTCGACGAACGGGAGGAGGTGCCCGAGGCGAAATCGTCCGCCTCGACAAGTGCCGTTTTCAATCCAGCATGGACGCACTGGCGCAGGATGCCCGCGCCGGTGATCCCACCGCCGACGATAAGCACGTCCCATGCTTGGTTAAGTTGATCCCAGGCGCTTTCACGCCAGCCTTTGGTCCAGTCCATATGTTTCTCCATAAAGTCAGATTCAAAAAATGACCGTGGACCGTAGACCATGGACCGTGTTTTATCGTCCATCGTCCACGGTCTACGGTCTAGAATAACTTCCCCGGATTCATCATCCCATCCGGGTCGAACGACTTGCACGCCGCGCGCATGGCATCCATGCCCAGCGCGCCCTTTTCAGCCGGCAGGTACGGGGCGTGGTCGGTGCCGATGCCGTGCTGGTGGGTGATCGTCCCGCCGAATTTGTGGATGGTCTGGCTGGCCGCGTCCTTCATCGCCTGCCAGCGCACCAGCAATTCGTCCGGGTCTTTCGGCCTTCGGAACAAGAAAGTGGTGTAAATGCTGGCTCCGTCGCGGTAGACGTGCGACAGGTGGGCAAATACATGCACCTTCTCGTCCAGCGCCTCCATCGCGGCCGAAATCGAGGCCGGGATGGCTTGCGAGGCCTCCGGGACCTGTGACCAGGGCAGCGCGGTCTCGAGCGTGTCCACTGCCACGCCGACCTCCCAAAGCGTGTTGCGCAGGTAAGGAGCGTAGAAGCGCGCCTTCTCCCAGGTGTGACCGACGGCTTTCCCGACGAACAGGCCGCCGTGCCTGCGGCAGATGGCCGAAACCTGCGCCCGCGTCCGCCGGACGTGTGCGGAGGTGCCAGTCACGCCGAAGACGAGCAGGCTGCGCGCCGACCCGTAGCCGATCAGCGAAAGACCCTTCGTTGCTCCCGGAACCCACGATTTACCTGACAAGATGAGCGTGGTCTCAGTCTCCACTGGATTGGACAGGCGCAGCATCGAGACCGGCGTCCGCTCCTGGGCGATCTGCCGGACAGCGTCCGTGCCCTGCTCCCAGGAAGGGAAGAAGACGCCGTAGAACGCCTCTGCCTCGGGCACCGGGCTCACGCGGACCCTAGCGCTGGTGATGACTCCCATGCGTCCCTCCGAGCCGAGCACCATCTCGCGTATGTCCAGACCCGCAGCCGAGGCCGGGAAATGGGGCAGTTCCAGCGTCCCGTGCGGGGTTTCCATCCGTCCCCCGGCGAACAATTGCTCGATGCGCCCGTAATAATAGGACTGTTGTCCTGACGAACGCGTAGCGATCCAGCCGCCGAGGGTGGAATACTCGTGTGACTGCGGGAAATGGCCGAGGGTGCAGCCGCGCTGGTGCAGCGCGCGCTCCAATTCAGGGCCTGAGACGCCCGCCTCGAAGTTGGCAATGCGGCTGGTCTCATCCAAGTCGAGCAGGCGGGTCATCTTCTCCAGCGACAAGGTCAGCACCGGCGCGTCGGACTTGGGCGCGTTGATGTGGCCGACCACGCTCGTCCCTCCGCCGTAGGGGATGACGATGGCGCCAGTCCTTTTGGCGTAGGCTAACAGGTCACACACTTGATCTTCGCTCACAGGGAAAGCCACCCCGTCCGGGAAGGCCGGGAGGCGGCCCGAGCGCAGCGCTACCCAGTCGGGCAGGGACTGGCCGCGGGAGCGGGTCAGCCGCACCTCGGCAGATACGTCCACCAGCGGATGCGCGGGGAGACGGGAATCTGGCACAGACTTGAGAACGGACTCGAAAGCCGCGTCAGGTTGAGGGTCCAGGGAGCCGAAGAGATTCACGAGATAAAACCGGGCGGAATCCGGTACCGGGTAGTCGGTATTAACGTCTCCCCATCCATTCCAGCGTTTCATGAGCCCTCCTTTTGCGTTTCCTGCCATAATGCCAGGCTTTCTTCCATAATCCGCCGGACGAGGGCCTCAGCGTCGAAGGCCGCGCCGCCGCGGGCACAATTGAGCAGGTCCTCATAAAAATGGCGCGAATGCTCCCGGCATTGAGGGAAGGTAAAATATCTCTCTCCCATCAGGACGGCAAGTTTCGAAAAGCCATTGAAGAGGAAGCGGAAGATGGGATTGTGCGCCAATTGTGTCAGGAGGATGTGTAAGTCCCAATCGGCGCGGGCAAAGGCGGCGGGATCGTCTTCAAGTAGGGAATATCCCTCAAGGAGGGCGACAATCTGGTCGGGAGCGGTCTCCACCGCTTGACGGGTGTAAGACGGAGCCAGCAGCACCCGAACTTCGAGCAAGTGAGTGACAAAGTCTGGCGATTGCCCGGCGGGGAGCTGCGCCAGCACCGCCAGGACCCCCAGCCCGCCTTCCCGCCAGTAATCGCGGACACGCGTCGGCTTGCCGTGCTGGATCTCCAGCCAGCCGTCGCGGGCGAGGCGCTGGAGTGCCTCGCGCAGGGTCGGGCGGGTGACACCGACCTGCTCGGCCAATTCTCGCTCACCGGGCAAGTTGCTGTTGACTTGGAAATGGCCGGAGAGGATGGCTTCGAGCAGGCGAGTTTCTGCCATTTCAGCGGGTTTTTGTAAGGGTTGCCAATCCATGAAAGTTCCTCGTTTCTTGTCATTGCGAGGAGGGCGGTCTTCCCGACGAAGTAATCCCCTCGTGCAAGGAGGAGATTGCTTCGTCAGCCTTTCAGGTCTCCTCACAATGACACACTGCTGGTAAGTGGTCTGACCAGTTAGAGTATAGCATTTTAGAAATCCCAAAGTCCAGTGACGATTGTCATTTTCTTCTTCGCCTCAATTGCACTGTATAATCCACCCATGTCCTCCCTCTCCCCACGCATCAAGGCAATTCTTCTGGCCGTTTTTGTGACCGTTCTCTGGTCATCTTCCTGGGTGCTGATCAAGATCGGCCTGCGCAACAGCCTGCCGGCCATCACCTTCGCCGGGCTGCGATACACGCTGGCATTTATCTGCCTCGTTCCGTTCGTTCTGTTCAACCCGTCTCGGCGGATGGTGCTAAAAAGACTCACGCCAAGCGAATGGGGTAAATTGTCTTTGCTGGGCGTGATCTTTTACACTCTGACCCAGGGCAGCGTATTTCTGGCACTGGCGTACCTGCCAGCCAACATGGTCAGCCTTTTACTCAACCTGACCTCCATCTTCGTTGGGATCGCCGGGATATTCCTGCTCAAAGAGCACCCATCATCGCTGCAATGGATTGGGATCGGTCTGGCAGCGTCGGGAGTGGGAGTCTACTTCTTCCCGATCGCACTCCAGCAAGCGCAAATCGTGGGGGTGGGGATTGGATTGTTCTGCATGGCCGCGAATGTGGCTTCTGTCCTGTTCGGTCGTGAAGTGAACCGGGGGGCGCGGCTCTCTCCACTGGTGGTGACATTCGTCAGCATGGGCATCGGGTCGGTGCTGATGCTCGTCACCGGGCTGGCAGTCCAGGGGTCCGGCACGCTGACAGGGCAGGACTGGCTGATCATCGCCTGGCTGGCTGTCGTCAACACCGCCATCGCGTTTACCCTCTGGAACCGGTCCTTGCAGGTGCTGACCGCAGTCGAATCGTCCATCCTCAATAGCCT
>JBFMCM010000198.1:0-28059 GCA_040754355.1 Chloroflexota bacterium
GCTTCAACCACTTCCGTCCCTTTGGGTAGTTTGAGTGCGAGTCCCGCCGCCGGAGCGACGGTCTCGAAGGTGATCTCGCGGAATTTGCCGAAGCGGTCGCGGATGGCGGAAATCGGTCCGTCGTAGATGATGCGGCCCTCGTCAATGATGAGCACGCGCGGGCAGAGTTCCTCGATATCGCCCAGGTCGTGGGTGGTCAGGATGACGGTCATGCCGGTGGCGGCGCACTGCGCACGGATGAAGTCGCGGATGCGTTCCTTGACGATCAGGTCGAGGCCGATGGTCGGCTCGTCGAGGTAGACCACCTTTGGGTCGTGGATGAGCGCGGCGGCCAGTTCGGAACGCATCTTTTGCCCTAGGGACATATTACGCACCGGCACCTTGAGCAGGTCTTTCAGTTCCAGCGTCTCGACGAACTGGTCGAGCGTCTGCTTGTAGCGGGCGGAAGGGAGGTCGTAGATGCGGGCAATGAGATTGAGCGACTCGATCAGCGCCAGGTCCCACCACAACTGCGTGCGCTGTCCGAAGACCACGCCGATCTCGCGGGCGTTGTCCACCCTCTGGCGGTGCGGGTCCCGGCCCAGGATGTGCGCCGAGCCGCTGGTGGGCAGCAGGACGCCGGTCAGCATTTTGATCGTTGTGGACTTGCCCGCTCCGTTGACGCCGATGTAGCCGACGATTTCGCCTGCTTCGACGTTGAAGGTGATGTGGTCTACGGCGGTCTTATTCTGATGCTTCGGTCGGAATAAGTTCTTTACCGCACCTCGGATGCCAGGGTCCTTCTGTGGGATTTTGAATACTTTGGTCAGTTGGTTGACTTCGATGACGGACATGGGATACCTTTGCGGAGATGGATTGTACCGCGAAAAATACAGGGAGCATGAATCTACGCATTTTAATTGGAATTTCAGTACTAGGAAAATTGAGTGATTCGTTTCCGGGCAATTCACCGTATAATATTTCTTAGAGGTATTCAACCTCTTCCACTATTTTCCTTTGACCGAAAGGAGGGGCCAATGGAGAAAATATTGCGTACGCTCACCTGGGGGGGAATTTTCCTGATCCTGGCAGGAGCCGTTTCCTGCAACCTCCCGTTCTTCAGTCCTGAGGGGGGAGAAAATGGCGATGAACATGTCCCCGTAAATCCCGAGGCGCCGACCAACACCGACGGGGCCGAGACCATCCTCATTCCAGCCGGCACGTTCTGGATGGGCAGCGAAGCGGCCGATACGGATGCCGACGCGGACGAGATGCCCTGGCACCAGGTCACGCTGGACGGCTTCTATCTCTACACCCACGAAGTCACCAATGAAATGTACGCCGAGTGCGTTGCCGCGGGAGGCTGCCTGCCCATCAACGTGATGGAAAGCGGACCGACCACACACTACGCTGACCCGGCCTATGCCGACTTCCCGGTGGTGGGTGTGGACTGGAATATGGCCGACGACTACTGCACCTGGGCCGGCGGCCGCCTCCCGACCGAGGCCGAATGGGAACTGGCCGCGCGCGGGACCGAAAGCCTGCCCTACCCGTGGGGGGCCGAGGACCCGGCCTGCGACCGCGTCAACATGCTCGGCTGCGCCATCCCGCCAGACACGGTGGAGGTCGGCTCGTACCTGCTCGGCAACAGCCCCGAAGGCGTTTGGGACATGTCGGGCAATGTCTGGGAGTGGGTGCATGACTGGTACGATGAAGACTACTATCTGTTTTCAGCCTCATGGAATCCACTTGGCCCGTACGCGCCGGAAAATATGGACGACCCGCTCAAGGTCGCCCGCGGCGGGGGCCTGTATTCCGAGCCGCTCCGGATGCGCAGCGCGACGCGCGCCGGGGCGGACCCCTACCGCGCCTATGACGATGTCGGCTTCCGCTGCGTGGCCGGGGAAGGCCTGGCCCTCCCGGATGGATATACTCCTCCGTTGGACCGGCATGACATGGTTCCGCCAGATCCTCTCGACGGCGGCGGTGACCCTGTAGAGGATCCAGATCCCGAGGAGTGGTATTCCATCGGATTTGGGATTGCTTCCTGTCCCACCCCGGACGGGCGCATGCACATCGTGCTTGAGGCAGACAGTTCCGAGGAAGTGGATTATGAGGTGACCGTGGATGGCATCCCGTTCGATTGCTATTACGACGAAATGCTCAGACTCCTACACTGCGAAGGACCAGTACCCGAGACAACCGAATACCCCGATGAGTACCATGCTCTGGTCTGGTTCAACGATGGTCTGATCGGTCATTTCTATATCGATAAACCGACAGATTGCGATACATTTGCCCCGGAAATGTTCAGTATAGACCTGGAATGCCCGGAGGATGGGCTATTCACGATAGATTTCTATTACGATCCTCCCATTATCTGGGACATCGTCCAGATCAGCGGTGTTGACCTCGCGTGTGTGCAATTGGATGATTACCTGATCCGCTGCACAGCTCCGGATATAAGGGTTGGTGATCATTACGAATTTTATCTGCACGGAACAGGCGAGGACGGCACAGAATACGAATGGATGCCCTGGGTGCCCGTCCGCGACGATTGCCCGGGTTTAGTGCGAATATTGGCCGCCTCACCATTCTGTTTCGAAGACCACCCCACCGTGCAAGTGATGTATGGGGATGGCTGGCCTCCGCTGGGCGAGGTTTGGGCAGACGACGTTGACTTGGATTGCATCGGCATGGCGCCGGGTGTTCAAATCTGCGGCGACCTGACCCAGCCTGCCGGCACCGATGTCGAAATCCAGATTTGCTTCGTGGGAATTGAATGCATCAGCCGGACGATAAGCGTACCGGATTGCCCAAGCCCCGATGCGACTCTTGGTTACCTTATCGAACCCTATTGTTATCCGCCCGAGGATCCCGCGCCGGCTGTCAGCATCCACTACTGGCCGTTTGACCTCCCGGTGGTGGCCGCGAATGCCAATGGTTTCGACCTGACCTGTGAAAACTGGGGCGGTGGCTGGTACATGTGTCCGGGTGTGCCAGGCGCGCCCGGCGCGGAAACGACGATCACCTTCTGTCTGGAGGATGGCAGGTGCTTCAGCGACCCGATGACCATACCCGATTGTGCCCCAACTGGCGATGAAGGCTGGCGGATGATCGCCATCGGCTGCCATGACGAGACACGCATCTACTTCATGATTGAAACTGGCCTCGATTGGCTGTTTCCCGGTGTGGATTTCGATTACACCGCCACGGACGGGGAGACCACCTATGCCTGCACCGTTAATCCAGCCATGCCCGGGCGGATTTACTGCGCCGGGCCGCGCCCCGAGGTACCCGGTCCGCTGGAGTTCTGCCTGCAGGGTCCCGGTGAGGTTGCTCCAACTTGCCAGACGTATCCGGATTACAATATCTGGGTAGCCGCCATCCCGCCCTGCGCGCCGGAGGAACCCGAGGAACCGCATGTGCCTTCGTGTGCGGATTATACGGATGAATACACATGCAATAATTTACACAAGGGTGAGTGTGCGTGGAACTATGAAACCGGAGTCTGCGAAGATTACCCGTAACCTGGATTTTCTCCTAGTCTAAACTAATCCCCGGCGCTTCTAACGCGCCGGGGACTATTTCTTACACCACAATGTTGACCAATTTCTTCTGCGCCACGATGACCTTCTTCGGCGGCTTGCCTTCCAGGAACTTCTTGACCGCCTCGCTCGCCAGCGTAGCTGCCTTGATCTGTTCCTCGGTTGCATCGGCAGGTACGGTAATGCGGTCGCGCAACTTGCCGTTGACCTGCACCGGGATGACGATCTCTTCTTCGCGGGCAGCGTCTTCGTCCACTTTCGGCCAGGCCTGGGTGTGGATGGAATACTCCCGCCCGGTGCGTTCCCACAATTCCTCGGCGATGTGCGGGCAGACCGGCGCCAGCATGCGCAGATAGATGTCTACGGCCCCGTTCCATTCGGGCGTGCCGTAGGCGCCGGCCTCTTTGGCCTTGACCATGTCATTGAGCAGTTCCATCAGGCCGGAGACAATGGTGTTGAATTCGAACTGCTGGAAGTCGCGGGTGACGCGCTTCAAGGTTTGATGGACGCGGCGGCGGAGATTCCGCTCATCGTAGGGGCGAGTCTCAGACTTGCCCATACTGACGGATTCCAGCACCATCGTCCAGACCCGGCGCAGCCAGCGGGAGGTGCCTTCGATGCCCTGGCTGCTCCACGGACCGCCGTCCTGCCAGCGGTAGGCGAACATCAGCAGGGCGCGCAGCGCGTCCGCGCCGTGCTGCGCCACCAGCGCGTCCGGCGCGACCACGTTGCCGCGGCTCTTCGACATCTTCTCGCCGTCCTCGCCCAAGATCATGCCCTGGTTGCGCAGTTGCAGCATCGGCTCCGGCCCCTCCGTGATGCCCATGTCGCGCAGAGCCTTGTGGAAGAAACGCGTGTAGATCAGGTGCATGGTGGCGTGTTCGATGCCGCCCGTATACGTGTCCACCGGCATCCAGTAATCGTACTCCTTCTGCTCGAAGGGGCCTTTGTCGTACTGCGGACTCAGATAGCGCAGATGGTACCACGAGGAGCACATGAACGTGTCCATCGTGTCGGTCTCGCGTTCGGCCTCCCCGCCGCAAACTGGACATTTGGCCTGTTTCCACGTGGGATGCAGTTTCAGCGGCGACTGGCCGGTGGGCAGCCACTCCACATCGTCGGGCAGCAGCATGGGCAGGTCGGCCTCGGGGAGCGGGTTCCAGCCGCATTTCGCGCAGAGGATCATCGGGATGGGCGCGCCCCAATAGCGCTGGCGCGAGATCAGCCAGTCGCGCAGTTTGTAGTTGACGGCGCCTCTGCCGATTCCTTTTTGCTCGACGAACTTCACCGCCGCGTGAAAGGCCTCGTCGGCGGATGTGCCGGTCAACGGTCCGGAATTGACCATCGTGCCAGACGCGGGAACAGATGCGGGCATGGTCGCGCCGTCCAGCGGATCCATCCCATCGGGCTGGATCACCACCCGGACCTCAATCCCGTACTTGCGGGCGAACTCGAAGTCGCGCTGGTCGTGCGCCGGGACGGCCATGATGGCGCCCGTGCCGTAGGTCATCAGCACGTAGTCGGCGATCCAGATGGGGATGCGCTCGCCGTTAACCGGATTGACGACGTGCCCGCCAGTGAAGACGCCGGTCTTTTCCTTGTCGGCGGCTTCGCGGTCAATGTCGGCCTGGCGGGCGGCCTGGGTTTTGTAGGCCTCCACCTCGGCCCGGTGCTCCGGCATGGTGACTTTATCCACCAGCGGATGCTCGGGGGCCAGCACCATGAAGGTCGCTCCCCACAGGGTGTCGGGGCGGGTGGTGAAGACGGTGATTAGTGAGGAGTGATCAGTGATAACTTTGGACGGATCACTGTTCACTAATGACTGATCACTAATCACCGGGAACTGTACTTCCGCCCCAACGGAACGCCCGATCCAATTAGTTTGCAGGACGCGCACACGTTCCGGCCAATCCATGCCTTCGTAGTTCAGCAACTCGTCGGCGTAGGCGGTGGTCTTGAAGAACCACTGTTCCAGGTCTTTCTTGATGACCGGCGTCTCACAGCGTTCGCAGTGCCGGTCCTCCCCCCAGACCTGCTCGCGTGCCAGGGTGGTGTTGCAGTTCGGGCAGAAATCCACCGGCGACATCTTGCGGTAGGCCAGGCCGTATTTGTAGAGCTGGATGAAGAACCATTGTGTCCAGCGGTAGTATTCGGGATCAGCGGAGATGGCCTCGCGCCTCCAGTCGAACATGGCGCCCATCGAGCGCAACTGGCGGCGCATGTTGTCAATATTGGCATAGGTCCATTTCTTGGGATGGATGCCGCGCTTAATGGCCGCGTTCTCGGCCGGCAGGCCAAAGGCGTCAAAACCGATAGGGAACAGGACGTTGAATCCGTTCATGCGCATGAAGCGGGCGCGGGCGTCCGAGGGCGCCATCGGGTACCAGTGGCCGAAGTGCAGGTCGCCAGAAGTGTAGGGCAGCATGGTCAGGGCGTAGTGCTTGGGGCGGCTTTCGTCAATGGCGGCGCGATACAGCCCGTCCGCTTCCCATTTCTTTTGCCATTTTGGTTCGATTTCTTGCGGAATGTAGTCGCTCATTCTTACCTCAACAATGGATTCATTCGGATATGTAGATCGAGACGTCGTATGTCAAACGTCCGACTTTGGACTTTTGACTTCTTGAGGAGGCGCGCGAGAAGGCAGGAATTATCCTGGCTGACTCTGTTTGGAATTCTGTACTTTTGCATGGCGTACCTCCTTATCAAAAGATGACCATTGACTGTGAACCGTGGATGATTTTTATGGTCCGCGGTCTATCGTCCATCGTCCATAAACAAAAATCCCTTCATCCACTCAGGGACGAAGGGTCAGCCTCCGCGGTACCACCCGGATTACGTCACCACGTTTGCAGGTTTACACGTTTACAAATCCAACGTGCAAACGTTCCAACTTGCCAACGTGATAACGTCTCTTACTCGCGATAACGGGCTTTCCCGGCGCTGACTACTGGATTCACCAGCGCAGTCTGCTCCTCGGCTTTGCTTGGAGCGGCAGGCGAGTTCGGTCTTATCGGCATTCCCGTTGATGCCTCGAAGGGCTTCCACCTCGCTCTCCCTTCTCGCTGACGGGATGACCTACTACTCCTGTCCTGACTTTATGTGTATATTTTCGCCATTATGGCCTTCAGGCCATTATAGCACATTAGCGATTAGCTGCTGAATGTCAGATGCTAACCGCTAATCGCCAGTGGACCCAGCGAGATTCGAACTCGCGACCTTCTCAATGCCATTGAGACGCGCTCCCAACTGCGCTATGGGCCCGTTTTCAATTTACGATTTCAGATTTTGGATTTACGATTTACTGTTGGCCGATTGAAATTCGTCAATCGCAAATCGTCAATCCTGGTGGACCTGAGGGGATTCGAACCCCTGACCTCCTCAGTGCGATTGAGGCGCGCTCCCAACTGCGCTACAGGCCCACGGTAGGGCGACGGGTATTCTACCTGAGTGAATTGGGAATGTCAAGCAGCACATGGATGAATTTGGCTGTAAAATAGAGCATCTACTTTTTTGAGGGATACGTATGACTGAAATCACTCCTCGACCTATCTACCGCATTACCGATTTATCGGCTGGTGAACGCCCGCGTGAGCGGCTTGCACATCTTGGCCCGCAGGCGCTCTCGACCTCTGAACTGCTCGCCATTCTTTTACGTGTCGGCGTCCGGGGCGAGAACGCGGTCCAGGTGGGGCAGCGGCTTTTGTCGGCGTTTGGCGGGCTGTCTGGTCTCCAGCGACTTCCCTTCGAGGAACTATGCAACCAGCACGGCATCGGCGAGGCCAAAGCCGCCCAGATCAAAGCCGCCATCGAACTGGGCCGCCGGCTGGCGCTCGAATCCCCGGAGGAGCGTCCCATCATCAACAGCCCCGCTGACGCGGCTGCGCTGGTCTCTTACGAGATGTCAGGCTTGGAACAGGAGCACCTGCGCGTCTTCCTGCTCGACACGCGCAACCACGTGCTGGATATTGTGGAGGTCTATAAGGGATCAGTGAACTCGTCCCAGGTGCATGTGGGTGAATTGTTCAAACCCGCCATCCGGCGTGGTGCTTCGGCAGTCATCATAGCCCACAATCATCCCAGCGGCGACCCGACCCCGAGCCCCGATGATGTGGCTGTCACGCGTGCCATCCTCCAGGCCGGGAAACTTCTTTGCATTGACGTGCTTGATCACATTGTCATTGGCCTGGGAAGATGGGTCTCGCTGAAGGAACGCGGTCTCGGGTTTGGGTAGGAATTTCGAAAAATCTTTCCAAAATTTATTGACTTTCGTTTTCAATTTCGGTATAATTATCGTTTGCACATCTGCCGTGAATGCCGCCGCTTGTGGGGTGGCGCACGCGGCCGCGTTTTCCGCCAGGGTACCCAAAAACCAGGAGTAAGCAATGGCATCTGTCTTGCCTGAGAAGAATTATGCTCGCATCCCGGTCACGCTTAACCTGCCTGACCTCATCGAAGTCCAATTGGATTCATTCGAACGATTGAAAAAAGAAGGTTTGGGGGATCTCTTCCATGAAATCTCGCCAATCGAATCATACAACAAGGGGATGAAACTCTTCTTCCCCAGCCGCGGCCCCGAATCGAAACAGTGGGGGCTGAGTTATTGGTTTGGCGAACCCAAGCATACGATCGAGGAATGTGTCGAACGCGACCTGACCTATGCCAGCCCGTTATATGTATCGGTTTTGCTGGCCGGCCCTGATGTCCCTGAACCCATTAAGCAAGACATCTTCTTGGGCGACTTCCCAGAAATGACCGAGAAGGGGACCTTCATCATCAATGGCACGGAGCGCGTCGTCGTCTCGCAGTTGATTCGCTCCCCAGGCGTTTACTTCGAAGCGCCCACCGACCGGGCAACCGGGCGCGCTTTGGCGATGGCGAAACTCATCCCCGACCGCGGTGCCTGGATGGAGTTCGAAACCCGCAAGAGTGATTACATCATCCTGAAGTTCAACCGCAAGCGCACGGTCCCGATTACTGTCTTCTTGAGAGCGCTGGCTGCGGTCAATGATGGGAATGGCGGAGACGCGCTTTTGGTTTCCGGCAGCGACGAGGAAATCATCAGCCTCTTCAAGGATGTAGATACCAACCCGGAGCGCATGTTCATCCCCTCGACCATGAAGCAGGAACCTGAATGGGACCTCTCAGCAGCGACGAGCATTTCCGAACTGGCGATCATCGAATTCTTCAAACGGATGCGTCCCGGCGACCCGGCCACGCTCGAAAACGCGCGCCAGTTCCTCGAAGAGCAGTTATTCGACCAACGCCATTATGACCTGGAGCGGGTGGGCCGTTATAAGTTGGATCAGAAGTTGGACTTGCATATTCCCATCCCGCATCGCACAGTGACCAAGGCAGATATCGTCAATCTCCTGCGGCGGATGATTCTCATTAACAATGGCGTCGAACCTCCGGATGACATTGACCACCTCGGCAACCGCCGCGTCAAGACGGTGGGCGAACTCATCCAGAATAAACTGCGCATCGGACTGCGCCGCATGGAGCGCGTGATAAAAGAGCGCATGTCCATCCGCGACCAGGAACAACTCTCACCAGTGACGCTGGTCAATATCCGCCCCGTCGTCGCTGCATTGCGTGAGTTCTTTGGGTCATCTCAGTTATCGCAGTTCATGGATCAGACCAATCCCCTCGCCGAGTTGCGGCACAAGCGCACGCTCTCGGCTCTCGGTCCGGGAGGCCTGCGGCGCGAGCGCGCCGGGTTCGATGTACGCGATGTCCACCATTCCCATTATGGACGCATCTGCCCGATTGAAACGCCGGAAGGCCCGAACATCGGCCTGATAGGCCGTCTGGCTTCCTTCGCCCGCGTCAACGAGTATGGTTTTATCGAGACACCCTATTGCAAAGTAGTAAAGCAGATGCGCTTTGATGACCCGACGCTGGAAGGCCGCATGTTGCGGGCGGACTTGACAGATCAGAAGACAGGCGATGTGCTTGTCCCTGCTGGTGAGCGGATCACTGCCAAGATGCTGAAAGCGATTGCCAAAACCAAGCGCGACGTGGCGATTGTTCCGTTTGTTTCAGAAGAGTATGAGTATCTTTCCGCCGATGCGGAAGATAAATATGTGATTGCTCAGGCCAACGCGCTCCTCGATGAAAATCGTGAATTCGTCAACCCGCGCATCGCCTGCCGTTATCATGCCGGGTACCCGTTTACTGCGCCGGAAAACATTGATTACATGGACATTGCTCCCCATCAAGTTGTGGGTATCAGCGCAGCGCTTATTCCCTTCCTCGAACACGACGACGCCAACCGCGCCTTGATGGGCTCGAACATGCAGGCCCAGGCCGTGCCGTTAGTCCGGCCGGAGATCCCGTTGGTTTCCACCGGCATGGAACGCCATGCTGCCTTGGATTCCGGACAAGTCATCGTGGCTGAAGAGGATGGGGATGTAGTTTCGGTAACCGGTTCTTCGATTTCTATACGTGAAAAAGAAGGCAAGTTACACACCTACCACATGCGCAAATATCAGCGTTCCAACCAATCCACCTGCATTGACCAGCGTCCAGCGGTTATCAAGGGACAGGTGGTCAAGCGGGGCGATATCATTGCCGACTCGTCCTCCACAAACAGCGGCGAACTGGCTCTGGGACAGAATGTCACCGTGGCGTTCATGTCGTGGGAAGGTGCCAATTTCGAGGATGCCATCGTTATTTCTGAACGCCTTGTACAGCAGGATCGCTTTACATCCGTGCACATCGAGAAATACGAGGTCGAGGCCCGCGACACAAAACTCGGCCCCGAAGAGATTACTCGTGACATCCCCAATGTCGGTGAAGATGCCATCAAGGACCTCGACGAGAGCGGTATCATCCGCATCGGCGCAGAGGTTGGCCCCAATGACATCCTGGTTGGCAAGATAACGCCCAAAGGTGAAAAGGAATTAACCCCCGAGGAAAGATTACTGCGGGCCATCTTTGGCGAAAAATCAAGAGATGTGAAGGATACATCGCTGCGCATGCCGCATGGCGAGCGAGGTAAGGTGGTAGATGTAAAAGTCTTTACCCGCGAAGACAATGCCGACCTTTCTGCCGGCGTGGACATGATGGTGCGCGTCTCGGTGGCCCAGCGCCGCAAGATTACAGCCGGTGACAAGATGGCCGGTCGGCACGGGAACAAGGGCGTTGTCTCGCGCGTCATCCGCCCCGAGGACATGCCCTTCCTCGATGACGGTACACCTGTGGACATCATCCTCAACCCAACCGGTGTGCCCGGTCGCATGAACCTGGGTCAGGTATTGGAAGTACACCTCGGCTGGGCGGCCCAGAAACTCGGTTTTCGCGCTATGACTCCTGTATTTGATGGCGCGAAAGAGGAGGAAATCGAGGCCGAACTGGCGCGTGCCTGGATTGTAGATTATGCGTGGAATATGACTGCCCAGACGGCCTGGGACTGGCTTAAGCAACAGGAGTACAGCCCCCAGATGATCGAGGATGACGATGAAGTCCGGCGCTTGTACCTGGAACAGTGGCTGGGCGAACGCGGCTACGATGTTTACCGTCTGAATGAGCCCACTTTTGCCCGTCATGCCACTGCGGTGGAGTGGTTGCGGGACAACGGTTTCGAGCCGGAGGCAATTCTGACCGAGACGGTCCCACCGCCATCGAAGCGTGTTTCGTACGATGAGAATGCTGTTCGCGCCTGCCTGAAACTCTGGCTGGGTACATTTGGCCATGAAAAAGTCTCAGATGGTAAATTCTATGAGGTGGTAAAAAATGTCATGCTTGAGACTGGCGTCCCCGCTCCCATTCTGGGCAAACAAGTCTTACGGGATGGCAAGACAGGCGAGCCATACGACCAACCTGTGACGGTCGGCGTGATGACCATCCTTAAGCTGCACCACTTGGTTGAGGATAAGGTACATGCACGCTCCACTGGACCCTACAGCCTGGTTACCCAACAACCGTTGGGCGGCAAGGCTCAATTCGGCGGTCAACGTTTCGGTGAGATGGAGGTATGGGCCTTGGAAGCCTATGGCGCGGCTTATACCCTCCAGGAAATGTTGACGGTCAAATCCGATGATGTGCAGGGCCGTGTCAACACCTATGAGGCGATTGTCAAAGGCGAGCCGATTGAAGAGCCGAGCATCCCTGCCTCCTTCCGCGTCCTTGTTAAAGAATTACAGAGCCTTGGCTTGGCAGTCGAGGCTGTCACAGACAGCGGCGAGGTCATCAAGTTTGGCAAGGATGAAGAGAAAGTACACCCGCCCAAGTACTCCACTGGCCTGATCGAGATCGGCGATCCCTTGGTGAAGAAGAATATCGGAGAGGAGAAAGTCTAGGATTCTTCTTGACGGGCTTTTGCTCGTTATGATAGAATAGCCCTTCGTTGCCTAACAAGGGCTGTTGCGTCGCACTGCCCACTACGTAGTTCGTGCGAGTGAGGCCATCAGGCAGGTCAGACGATGGCCTCATTCTTTGAGAAAAATCAGTCTGTATATAAGGACATTCGTTTCGGAGGCGAACGTGCCCACAACCAATCAGTTAGTCCGTAAAGGACGTCAGTCGAAGAAAATCAAGAGCAAGGCTCCGGCGTTGTTGTACACTCTTAATACGAAACGCCAGCGCCGCATCCGCCAGGACAAGGGAGCACCGCAGAAGCGCGGTGTGTGTACGGTAGTTAAAACCACAACTCCCAAGAAGCCGAATTCGGCCCTGCGTAAGATCGCCCGCGTACGCTTGACCAACGGGATCGAGGTCACGGCCTACATCCCGGGCGAGGGTCACCAATTGCAGGAGCACTCTGTGGTGCTCGTGCGCGGCGGTCGCGTGAAAGACTTGCCGGGTGTACGCTATCACATCGTACGCGGATCCCTTGATACGACTGGTGTCGCCAACCGGAAACAGGGACGTTCGAAATATGGCGCCAAGCGCCCGAAAGAAAATGAGTAATAGGATGGAGTGAGCCATGCGTCGCGCAAAACCCGAAAACCGAAATATACCCCCGGATGTACGCTATAACAACGTGACTATCCAGACCATGATCCATCATATGTTCACGCGCGGCAAGAAAAGTACGGCCACGCGGGTCATGTATGATGCCATGGACCTGATTCGTGAACGCGGCGGCAAGGAACCGGTCGAAGTGTTCGAGACCGCGCTCAAGAACGTCGCGCCAGTTATGGAGGTCCGACCACGCCGCGTTGGCGGTGCCACGTACCAGGTCCCGATGGAGGTGCCTCCATTCCGTCGCACCACCCTTGCCATTCGCTGGGTGCTCGATTCCGCCAAGGCACGCGCTGGCAAGTCATTTGCCGAAAAACTGGCTGACGAACTGATGGACGCCTACAAGAACGAAGGTGCCTCCATCCGCAAGCGTGAAGAGACTCATAAGATGGCAGAGGCTAACCGCGCCTTCTCCCATTACCGCATGTAATTGGTCATTCTGAACCTTACCAGGCAGTATCCTTTATGGCTCGCGCGTTCCCGCTCGACAAGTATCGCAACATCGGCATCATTGCTCATATTGATGCCGGTAAAACGACAACTACCGAGCGCATCCTTTTCTACACGGGTAAAACCCACCGCATCGGTTCGGTGGATGACGGCACAACCGTCACCGACTGGATGGTGCAGGAACGGGAGCGCGGCATCACGATTGTCTCTGCAGCTGTGACGGCTGAATGGAAGGGCTACCAGGTCAACATCATTGACACGCCCGGCCATATTGACTTCACTGCTGAAGTCCAGCGCTCGCTGCGCGTACTGGACGGTGGGATTGTGGTCTTCGATGCCGTCCAAGGTGTGGAACCGCAAAGCGAAACGGTCTGGCGACAGGCCGACCGTTATGGCGTACCCCGCATCTGTTTTGCCAACAAGATGGATCGCGTGGGCGCTTCATATGAGCATACTATCGAGACCATCAAACAGCGTCTCGGCGCCAGCCCAATTGCCATGCAGATGCCGATGGGTGCAGAGTCGTCATTCCAGGGTGTGATTGACCTGATGACCATGAAGGCCATTTATTGGGACGACGAACTGGGCCGCGAGCCGCGCGAAGATGAGATCCCCCCGGACCTCACACCTGAGGCGGAAGAACGACGGCATGTCATGGTCGAACGGATCGCAGAATTAGACGACGCCTTGACTGTACAATATCTCGAAGGGAAAGAAATCGGGATCGAAGAGCTGAAAGCCTCCTTGCGCAAGGCCGTCATTGCCAACAGAGCCACGCCGGTCTTCTGCGGCAGTTCTCTGCGCAACAAGGGCGTTCAGCCGGTGTTGGACGCAGTGATTGACTACCTGCCTTCTCCGATGGATATTCCCCCTGTCCGCGGCATGGATCCACGCTCGGAGGGGACCGTGGAACTGCCTCCGCAAGACGACGCGCCGTTGAGCGCACTGGTCTTTAAAATCGTAACTGACCCTTATGTCGGCCGCCTGGCCTACTTCCGGGTTTATTCCGGGACGATCAGCCAGGGGCAGATGGTCCACAACTCGACCAAGGGCAAACGCGAGCGCATCGGACGTCTCCTGCGCATGTACGCCGACCACCGTGAAGACGTGACCGAGGTGCGAGCCGGCGATATCGCCGCTGTCCTAGGGTTCAAGGACACTTTTACTGGCGATACCTTGTGCGATAACAAGATGGTCGTCCTGGAGAGTATCACTTTCCCGGAGCCGGTCATCTTTGTGGCAATCGAGCCGAAAACGACTGCCGACCAGGACAAGATGGGTGAGGCTCTGCGGAAACTCTCTGAAGAAGACCCCACCTTCCGCGTTCGCTCGGATGAAACGACAGGCCAAACCATCATTTCTGGGATGGGCGAACTGCACCTGGATGTGATCGTGGATCGGATGCTGCGCGAGTTTCGCGTCCAGGCCAATGTGGGCAGGCCCCGGGTGGCGTACCATGAGTCGATCACTCAGGCAGTCCCCGAGGTCAACCAGCGCTTCGTCAAACAGACAGGCGGTCGCGGCATGTATGCGCACGTGGTCATTTCCTTGGAACCAGGTGAGCGCGGCAGCGGGATCGTCTTTGAGAGCAAGATTGTCGGTGGTGCAATTCCGCGTGAATTCATCCCGGCAGTCGAGAAAGGCGTCATGGAAGCCGCGGAGAGTGGAGTTTTGGCTGGCTACCCGGTGACCGATCTGAAAGTCAGCCTCTTCGATGGCTCATTCCATGAGGTAGACTCGAATGATATGGCTTTCAAAATGGCTGCTTCGATGGCCTTCAAAGAAGGTGTACAAAAAGGACGGCCTGTCCTGCTGGAGCCGGTCATGAAAGTTGAAGTGGTTGCTCCCGAGGATTTTCTCGGGGACATCCTTGGAGGTTTAAACGGCCGGCGGGCGAGCATTCAAGGCATGGAAATGCGCACGGGTAATGCCCAGGCCATCCATGCGGTGACCCCGCTTGGCGAAATGTTCGGATACGCAACCGAACTGCGCTCTGCCACACAAGGCCGGGGCGTTTTCTCGATGGAATTCGATCATTATGCGCCTGTACCTGAGTCTGTGGCGCGTGAAATCTTGAACTCTTAGTTCTCATTACACTCTAGAAGGAGAGAGTCGTATGGCGAAGCAGAAGTATGAACGGACGAAGCCGCACATGAACGTGGGGACCATGGGGCACATAGACCATGGGAAGACGACCTTGACGGCGGCGATCACGAAATACTGCCAGTTTTTGGGGAAGGCGCAGTTTCGTGCCTATGATTCGATTGACAATGCGCCGGAGGAGAAGGCGCGCGGCATCACGATCAACATTGCGCACGTGGAGTACGAGACGGACAAGCGGCACTATGCGCACGTGGACATGCCGGGTCACCGGGACTACATCAAGAACATGATCACGGGGGCGGCGCAGGTGGACGGAGCCATCCTGGTGGTGGCGGCGCCGGATGGTCCGATGCCGCAGACGCACGAGCATGTGCTGCTGGCGCGGCAGGTGGAAGTGCCGAGCATCGTGGTGTACCTGAACAAGGTGGATCAGATGAACGATCCGGAGCTGCTGGAGTTGGTGGAGATGGAGCTGCGGGAGTTGCTGAACAAGCAGGGTTTCCCGGGCGACACGACGCCGATCGTGCGCGGTTCTGCCTTGCAGGCTTTGGAGAGCACTTCGACCGACCCGAATGCGCCGGAGTACGCCAGCATCAAGGAATTGCTGCGCGTGATTGACGAGTACATACCCGAGCCGAAGCGCGAGATAGACAAGCCCTTCATGATGCCGATCGAGGATGTCTTCTCGATCAAGGGGCGCGGCACGGTGGTGACGGGGCGCGTGGATCGGGGTGTCATCCATGTGAGCGACCCGGTGGAGATTGTCGGCTTGCGCGAGACGCGCGCCTCGGTGTGCACGGGTGTGGAGATGTTCCACAAGATGATGGACGAGGGCATGGCGGGCGACAACCTGGGTCTGCTGCTGCGCGGCATCGAGCGCACGGACGTGGAGCGCGGCCAGGTGGTCTCGAAGCCTGGGAGCATCACGCCGCACACCAAGTTCGAGGCCTCGGTGTACGTCTTGAAGAAGGAGGAGGGTGGGCGGCACAGCGCCTTCTTCACGGGCTATCGCCCGCAGTTCTACGTCCGCACGATGGATGTGACCGGCAACGTGAGCCTGCCTGCGGGCGTGGAGATGGTTCTGCCGGGCGACAATGTGAACCTGTCGGTGGAACTGATCGTCCCCGTCGCCCTGGAACAGGGCTCGAAGTTCGCCATCCGCGAAGGCGGCCTGACCGTCGGCGCAGGCGTCATCACCAAGATATTGGCATAGGTAGCCCAACATGACGAAGCAGAAGATTCGCATCCGCCTCAAGGCTTACGATCACCGCGTTCTCGACCAATCTGCCAAACGGATAGTCGAAACCGCTGAACGTTCCGGCGCCCATGTCGTGGGTCCCGTACCCTTGCCAACCAAACTGGAACGGTTTACAATTCGGCGCTCGACTTTCATTGACAAAGATTCGCACGAGCATTTTGAAATTCGCACCCACAATCGTCTCATTGACGTCCTCGATCCCGATTCGAAAACGATTGACATGCTCATGCGTCTCAATCTGCCGGCGGGTGTGGATATTGAGATCAAGATCTAGTTTTGTAGTTGGGTAGTTGAACTACGGAACTACCAAACCACTCAACTTACTGACAGCGCAAGAACGGTTCTGGGCGTGGGTCCCAACACAGACGCGACCGCGCCGGACCGGCTGACTGCGCTGTGACCGAGATGATGCAGCCAAGCCCAGGCTGACAGTCTCGTAAAATTTTTCAGAAGGAGAAAACCGAGTATGTTGAAAGGGCTGATTGGCAAGAAGATCGGCATGACCCAGATCTTCGACGAGACCGGATTGGCTGTTCCGGTAACTCTGATCGAGGCTGGGCCGTGCTTTGTAACGCAAGTACGCCTTCCGGAGAAGGAAGGCTACGCAGCGGTGCAACTCGGGTTTGCTGAGGCCTCACCCAAGCGCCTGACTTCAGGCGAGTTGGGGCACCTCAAGGCAAACGAATTGCCCCCGCTGCGTTTTTTGCGCGAATTCCGCATCAGCAAATCCGAATATAAAGTTGGTGACAAAATCACAGTTGACGTGTTCGGTGTTGGCGAGCGCGTGGATGTGATTGGCACCAGCAAAGGCAAAGGATTTGCCGGCGCGGTCAAGCGTTACCATTTTGCCGGTCGTTCCATGACGCACGGCGCATCCGACCGGATCCGTTCCCCCGGTGCTAACTCCTCGACAACCACGCCTGGGCGCGTTTATCGAGGTTCCCGCCGGCCTGGTCACATGGGCAGTGAGCGCGTAACGTCCCAGGGGCTGAAAGTCGTCCTTGTGGACGCCGAGCGAAACCTGATCGGTGTCACCGGCGCTGTGCCCGGCCCCAAAGGCGGCCTGGTCATGATTCAGGACGCGCGCAAGCAGTAGGCGCAGAGGATTGGAGCACAGGTATTATGAAAGCAGATGTTTTCAACATGAAAGGCGAGAAGGTCAAGACGGTGGAACTCCCCGCTGAGATCTTCGAGGCTGAAGTGAATGTGGGGTTGATGCACCAGGCTTACGTTCAGCAAATCGCGAACGCCCGTTTGGGTACCCACAAGACCAAAACGCGCAGCGAGGTCTCCGGCGGCGGTAAAAAGCCGTGGAAACAGAAGGGGACCGGCCGCGCCCGACAGGGGTCCACGCGCGCTCCGCAATGGGTGCACGGAGGCAAGATTCACACCCCGCGTCCGCGCAAGTATACCCAGCACATGCCGCTCAAAATGCGCCGCGCTGCCCTGCGGGCCGCGCTGTCAGCCAAGGCAAAGGATGCGGGTCTGGTCATCGTGGATGAACTGGTCCTGGCCGAGCCGAAAACGCGCCTGATGGCGCAGTCGCTCAAGGCCCTGGTCGGAGAGGCAACTGCCCTCGTCCTGGCCGCTGAGAAGGATGCAGACTACGATGTCATTGCGCGCTCGACCGGCAATCTATCGGATGCCAAACTGTTGATGGCCAACTATCTGAACATCCGTGACCTTCTCAATTATGACAAACTCGTCATGCCCCTCAAGGCGTTGGACGTGTTGAAGGCTCAATTGGTGTAGGAGGCCGCATGACTACTGTTTATGATGTAATCCGCCGCCCACTGGTCACCGAGAAGTCGAATTATCAATCGAATAAACTGCGCCAGTATGCCTTCGAAGTGGTGGGGGATGCCACGCGCACGCTGGTGAAGGATGCCATCGAGACGCTATTCGATGTCAAGGTTGTCCGTGTGAACATACTCAATACGGCCGCGAAGCGCAGTCGCCGCCGCAACCGTCGGTTGCTGGTGCGGGAACCCGGCTTCAAGAAGGCGATCGTTACCCTGGCCGAGGGAAGCACCCTCGAGATCTTTGAAGGGGTGAAATAATGGCTGTCAAGAAATATAAACCGGTTACGCCGGGTCAGCGGGGGATGACCGGCTACACTTTCGAAGAAATAACCAAGTCCACACCGGAGCGCAGCCTGACCGTCATCCGGCGCGAACGAGGCGGCCGCAATGTGCACGGACGCGTCACCGTCCGGCACCGCGGCGGCGGCAACCGCAAATACATCCGCATTGTGGACTTCAAACGCGACAAACGCGATATCCCCGCCAAAGTCGCGGCCATCGAATACGACCCGAACCGCACTGCCCGCCTGGCCCTGCTGAATTATGCCGACGGCGAAAAACGCTACATCGTCGCGCCGCTCGGGCTCAAGGTCGGGGATACGGTGCTCGCGGGACCTCAAGCCGAGATCCGCCCTGGAAACAGCCTGCCGTTGGCAAACATCCCGGTCGGCACGATGATCCACAACGTGGAACTGAAAGTCGGCAAGGGCGGGCAATTGGTGCGCTCGGCCGGTGAGTCAGCCCAGTTGCTGGCCAAAGAGGGCGAGTACGCCCAGGTGCGCCTGCCTTCGGGCGAAGTGCGCCTCGTCTCGCAGGTGTGTTATGCGACCATCGGCCAGGTCGGCAACGTGGACCATAGCAACATTAAACTCGGCAAGGCAGGCCGCAAACGCCACATGGGCATCCGCCCGACCGTGCGCGGCACGGCAATGAGCCCGCGCGACCACCCGCATGGCGGTGGCGAAGGCCGCCAGCCAGCCGGTATGCCGGGTCCCAAGACTCCCTGGGGCCGCCCGGCGCGAGGTTACAAGACCCGCAATAACAAGCAGACCGACAAGTATATTGTGCGCCGCCGCAGCAAGTCGAACCGCTAGGCGCGAGAGATACGAGGTAAGCAGATATGTCTCGTTCATTGAAAAAAGGCCCTTTTATCGCTCCGAAATTGCTCAAGAAAATCGAGGAGATGAATCAGAAGGGTGAGAAGAAAGTCATCCGCACCTGGAGCCGCGCCAGCGTGATCTTCCCGCAAATGGTGGGTCACACGATCGCGGTCCATGACGGCCGCCGCCATGTTCCGATTTACATCACTGAGAATATGGTTGGCCATCGCCTGGGCGAGTTTGCCCCCACACGCCTTTTCCGAGGCCACATGGCAGCGGAGAAAGTGTCGAAGGCCGATTAGGAGCACAGACATGGCACATGACATTCATGCGCAACTGCGCTTTCTTTCCATCTCGGCCCAGAAAGTTCGCCTGGTGGTTGACGTTGTGCGCGGCAAGGATGCCGTGCAGGCGATGGAAATCCTGCGCTTCATGCCGCAGGGTGCGGCCCAGCCGGTATTGAAACTATTGGCGTCCGCCGTTGCCAATGCCGAGGAGAACTTCGGCGTCAGCCGCGACGATCTGTATGTTGCCAAAATCTTTGCTGACGAAGCCCCCACACGCAAGTGGCGCCGCTTCGGTGCACGCGGCCGTTTCAAGCCGCTCCTGCGCCGCTCGTCACATGTGACCGTCATCCTGCGCGAGCGCGAGGCCGCGTAAAGGCAAAGAAAGGACGAAGGAGATTATGGGTCGCAAAGTTCATCCGATTGGTTTCCGCCTGAACGTCAACCAGGATTGGCGTGGCCGCTGGTTTGCGGAAGGCGCGCAATATCGCGAACAACTCAAGCAGGATTTTGCCATTCGCGATGCCATCCGCCAGGAAGCCGGACGTGCCGGCGTTTCAAGGATTGACGTGGAACGCTTCCCGGGCAAACTGAAGGTCGCAGTCTTCACTGCCAAGCCGGGTATCCTGATTGGCCGAAAAGGCGAAGGCATCAAGAAGATCCGGATTGCCCTCGAGGGGTTGACCGGCAAGAAGATAGACCTGGATATCAAAGAGATCAAGGCCCCTGATTGCGACGCCTTCCTGGTGGCGAGAAATATCGCCGACCAGTTGGAACGCCGCATCAGTTACCGCCGCGCCATGAAGCGCGCCATCCAGCAGGCCATGCGCCAGGGCGCTCAGGGAATCAAGATCGAAGTCGGCGGACGCCTGGGCGGGGCCGAAATGGCACGCAATGCCTGGTTGCGCGATGGGCGCGTTCCCTTGCAGACACTGCGCGCCGATATCGAATTTGCGCGCGCCGAGGCCACGACCACCTACGGTCAGATAGGTATCAAGGTGTGGGTCTACCACGGTGAGATGAAGACTGAAGTCGAAGAGAAAGCCGAATCGACCGAAGGCGTGTACGTGAGTGAATAGAGGTTGTTGCTATGTTAATGCCTAAACGCGTGAAATACAGAAAACAAATGCGCGGCCGCATGAAAGGCAAGGAATCGCGTGGCGTCGAGGTTTCCTTCGGCGAATACGGCCTGCAGGCGCTGGAGCCGGGTTGGGTGACCGCCCGCCAGATCGAAGCCGCCCGCCGCACCATCGTCCATGCCATGAAGCGCCGCGGCAAAATCTGGATTCGCATCTTTCCAGACAAACCCTATACCAAAAAGCCCCCGGAAACCCGTATGGGTAAAGGGAAAGGCGGCGTGGAATACTGGGTTTCGGTTGTCAAACCTGGCCGCGTCATTTTCGAGGTAGGCGGTCTGCCTGAAAACGAGGCGCTCGAGGCGCTGAATCTGGCCCGATACAAGTTCTCGATCAAAACCAGGGTCATCTCCCGGCATGATCTAACCGCAGGAGAACAGGCATGAAACCGGTTGAAATTCGTAAACTCTCTGCTGATGAGATTCAGGCCAAACTGTCGGACGCGCGCGAAGAACTGATGAAACTCCGCTTCCAGCAGGTAACCGGCCAATTGACCGATACCAGCCGCCTGCGCCTGCTGCGCCGCGATATTGCCCGTCTGGAGACAATTTCCAAGGAATTCGCTGGTTCTGTGATCGAAAAGAAAGAAGAGAAAGAAGAGCCAGTGAAAGAGCCAAAGGCGAAAGCCAAGCCGCGCACGAAGACGAAAGCAAAAGCGGAAGCAGAAAAAGAAGGTGAAGCATGAATAAACGTCGTCGTCTGACTGGTGTCGTCACCAGCAATAAAATGACCAAGACCGTGGTGGTAGAGATCGGGCGGACCTTCCGTCATCCGCTTTATCGCAAGGTAGTTCACTTGAGCAAGCGCGTCAAAGCGCACGACGAATTGGGATGCCAGATTGGCGACCAGGTACAGATCGTCGAGAGCCGCCCGCTTTCGCGCCAAAAGCGCTGGGTGGTGGAAACGATCGTCAAACGCGAGATTCGCACCGCGGATACGGGTGTTGCAGAAACCGACCCGCAGCCGCCGGTGGAGGCAGCCGCGGAGGCGCAGCCATGATTCAGGTCGAGTCTCGTTTGAAGGTGGCCGATAACACCGGCGCCCGCGAACTGCAGGTCATCCACCTGATGGGTGGTTCCACCCGCCGCTACGCGCACATTGGCGATGTGGTCGTGGGCACAGTCAAGTCTGCTGCGCCGCAGGGATCGGTGAAGAAATCCGAGGTGGTGAAGGCTGTCATCGTGCGCTGCGCGAAGGAATGGCGTCGTGAGGACGGCTCCTACATTCGCTTCGATGATAATGCCGCCGTGATCCTGGATACCGATGGCGAAAATCCGAAGGGCACCCGCATCTTTGGCCCGGTGGCGCGCGAGTTGCGCGAAAAGGGCTTCATGAAGATCGTTTCGCTGGCCCCGGAAGTGCTTTAGTGATGAGGAGCGAACGATGAACGTCAAGATTCGTAAAGGCGATACCGTTGAAATCATCAGCGGAAAATTCGACGACAAAGGCAAACGCGCCGAGGTGATCAAGGTCTTGCCCGAGGAACGCCGGATCGTGGTTCAAGGTGTGAATATCCATACCAAGCACCAGCGCCAGGTGCAGACCCAGGCCGGGCGCAACGTCAATCCTGGCCGCATCAAGTTCGAGGGTCCGGTTTCGATCTCGAACGTGATGCTGGTCTGCCCGAAGTGCAATGAGCCGACCCGGGTGAGTGTTTCACGGGACGACAAGGGCGCCCATCGCGTTTGCAAGAATTGTCAGGCGCAGATAGACTAGCGCCGCGTGGAGCACTGATAATGAATAGAATGCAAGAACGATATCAGAAAGATGCTGTCCCAGCCCTGCTCAAGGCATTTGGGTATAAGAATGTCATGCAGGTCCCGCGCATCGAAAAAGTTGTGCTCAATATCGGTCTGGGTGAGGCAATGGATAACCCCAAGGCGCTGGAAGCCGCCATGGGCGACCTGGCGACCATTACCGGCCAGAAACCGGTCATGACGAAGGCGCGTAAAAGCATTGCGAACTTCAAGCTGCGCGAGGGACGCATCATCGGCACCAAGGTAACCCTGCGCGGCAACAAGATGTGGTTCTTCCTGGACCGGCTGATCAATGTCGCCCTGCCGCGCGTACGCGACTTCCGCGGCGTTTCCCCGGAAGCCTTCGACGGACGTGGAAACTATACGCTGGGTTTGAAGGACCAATTGATCTTCCCGGAGATCGAGTACGACAAGATTGACAAACTGCGTGGCATGGAGGTCACGGTGGTGACCACAGCCAAATCTGACGATCATGCACGGCTGATGCTGCAACTTCTGGGCATGCCGTTCAAGAAGGAAGCGTAACTATGGCAAGCACTTGCATGAAATATCGTGAAGCCCGCCGCAAGTATCCAACCCGCGTGCGCAACCGCTGTTTTCGCTGCGGACGCCCGCGTGGGTATATGCGCCGCTTCGGCCTGTGCCGGATTTGCTTCCGCGAATTGGCGCTGGAAGGAAAAATCCCCGGCGTCGTGAAGTCGTCGTGGTAGGCGGATGGAGGTAGGAAATGAGCGTGAATGATCCGATTGCTGATATGTTGACCCGCATCCGCAACGCGATAATGAGCGGGCAGGCGATGACGGCCATGCCGTTCTCCAGAGTGAAGGCGGAGATTGCCAAGATTCTCAAAGAAGAAGGTTATCTGGAGAATTACGAAGTCGCGGATGGTGAGCGCCCCAGCCAGAAGGTTTTGCGCCTGCGCATCAAATATCTGGGCGAACGCCGCGAACGTCAGCCTGTGATTGCCGGCCTCGAGCGCATCAGCCGCCCCGGCCGCCGCGTGTACACGAAGAAGCAGGATATCCCCTGGGTGCTTTCCGGGATTGGGATTGCCATCCTGTCTACACCCAAGGGTATCATGACCGGTCAGCGCGCCCGCCAGTTGAATGTCGGCGGCGAAATCCTCTGCAAGGTCTGGTAGGAGAGGAGGTAGTACAGTGTCTCGTGTTGGACGTTTACCAATTGCCGTCCCGTCTGGCGTGCAGGTGGATATTAACGGTACGAATATCCGCGTGAAAGGCCCAAAAGGCGAAATGAAGCGTGATTTCTCACCGTTGATTGGTATTGCGCTGGAGAATGGACAGATTACCGTCACCCGCAATTCCGATAGACCTGCCGAGCGCGCTTTGCATGGGACGACGCGTGCAGTTCTCGCAAATATGATTCACGGCGTCAGCGCCGGTTTTGAACGTGTTTTGGAAATCGAAGGCGTCGGTTATCGCGCCGAGATGCAGGGGAATACCCTCGTCCTTCATATGGGTTTTTCGCATCCTGTGGAAGTGGAACCGCCCGCGGGCATTTCCTTCGATGTGGACCAGAAGACCCGCCAGGTATTTGTCCGCGGCTATGACAAAGAAGTAGTGGGGCAGGTGGCGGCGAATATTCGAAAAGTCCGCCCGCCGGAGCCATATCATGGCAAAGGCCTGCATTACCTCGGTGAGAGGATTCGACGCAAGGCTGGTAAAGCCGGAAAGGCAGCAGCATAATCTATGGCTGAAACATCTCGCTCAGAGGCCCGCCTCCGGCGGCACGAACGCGTCCGCAAGCACCTGGCCGGGACGCCCCAGCGTCCGCGCTTGAGCGTCTTCCGCAGCCTGGCGGGGATCTATGCCCAGGTCATTGATGACCAGGCGGGGAGTACCCTCGCCTCGGCTTCGACAGTGGACCAGGATTTGCGCGCCCAGGTGAAGGGTCTGAAGAAGACCGAACAGGCCAAACTTGTGGGTAAGGCCCTGGCCGAACGGGCGGTCAACAAAGGCATCAAGACGGTCGTCTTCGACCGAGGCGGTTTCAAGTACAGCGGCCGGATCAAGGCCCTGGCTGACGGCGCCCGCGAAGGCGGACTGGATTTCTAAGGCCCGATTGGAGAAGGCTATGATGGAATACCAGGTAACAGAAGTTGAACAGCAAGGTGAACAATTCGACGAGCGCCCGATCGAAATTGCGCGCGTCGCGAAGGTTGTAAAAGGCGGCCGCCGTTTCCAGTTCCGCGTGACGATCATCATGGGTGATAACCATGGCAAAGTTGGCATGGGCGTGGGTAAGGCAAATGCCGTGCCAGATGCCATGCGCAAGGCGACCGAACGCGCCCGCAAGGATATGCACCCGATCCATCTTTCCGGCACCACCATCCCGCACGAAGCGCTTGGCAAGATCGGCGGGGCGGTGGTCATGCTGAAACCGGCTTCCCCCGGTACGGGCGTGATCGCCGCTGGCGGCGTGCGCGCTGTGCTCGAGGCGGCCGGCGTCCGTGACATCCTGACCAAGTCGCTGGGTTCTGCCAACGTGCTGAATGTTGTCCAGGCCACACTCCAGGCGCTTGACTCGCTCAAGTCGCCTCAGGAGGAGGCCGCCCGGCGCGGCAAATCAGTCGAAGACCTGTTGCCGTACTGGGAAAGGAGAAAGAAGAATGGCTAAGAAAGCCGAAGGCAAGACCGTCAAGGTGACGCTGGTGAAGAGCGCAATCGGTTTCCCCAAGCCGCAGAAGGCAACGGTCCGCGCTCTGGGCCTGCGCCGGTTGCACCAGACTGTGGAGCACACAGATACCCCTGCCCTGCGCGGCATGTTGGCGAAAGTGATCCACTTGATTCGCATCGAAGAATAGGGATTCGACATGAAACTGAACGATCTCAAACCCAATCCGGGCGCCAAGAAGGAACGCAAGCGCGTTGGTCATGGCATCTCGGCTGGCCAGGGCAAGACTGCTGGCCGGGGTACCAAAGGCCAGAAGGCGCGCACCGGTGAGGGCGGACGACTCTATCGCCAGGGCGGCAACCTGCCCTTCTTCCGCCGTCTGCCGTTCGTGCGTGGTAAAGGTTTCACCCCGCCCTACACGACCGAGTTCAACGAAGTTAACCTCGACCAGTTGGCTGGTTTCAAAGCCAATGCCGAAGTCTCGCCGGAAACGCTTGCCAAAGCCCGTCTCCTGCGCGATGCGCGCAACCCTGTAGCCATTTTGGGACGCGGTGAACTCAAGACCGCGCTCAAGGTACGCGTCCATCGCGTCACTGCCAGCGCCAAGTCGAAGATCGAAGCCGCGGGCGGCAGCGTGGAACTGATCGGCTAGATTGTTTTGAAAGAGGAGAGCCTCTTATGAAAAACGCGTTTGCGGGATGGCGTTACCTCTGGAAATCGCAGGATATCCGCCGTAAGTTGCTGGTGACCTTGCTGATCCTGGTCATCTACCGGATGGCGGCGAATGTTCCCGTGCCAGGTATCAATACTGACCTGCTCAAACAAGTGCTGGAGCAGCAGGCTGGTTCCTTCGTGGCCTTCATTGACATGCTTTCCGGTGGAACGGTCTCGACATTCTCCCTGCTTTCGATGGGCGTCTACCCATACATCACCGCGCAGATCATCATCCAACTGCTAGTGCCCATCTTCCCCGCCTTGCAGCGCCGCCTGCAGGAGGACCCGCGCGAGGGCCGTAAACTCCAGGAACGCTGGACCTACTACCTGGCCGTGCCGATGGCAGCCCTTTCGGCAATCGGTCAGATCAATATCTTCAATTCGCTGGCATCCGGCGGGCAGGTGGTGCCCTTTGGATTCACTGCCGACTTGTGGCTCCCTTCTGTCGCCATCCTGCTGACCATGGTCGGCGGCACGATGTTTGCCATCTGGTTGGGCGAGTTAATTTCCGAGCACGGTATTCGCGGCCAGGGTCTTTCGCTGATCATCTTTGCCGGCATCGTGGCAAAAATCCCGGCTAATTTTGGTGGATTATTACAAGATAAAACCAATGGCTGGATACTGGTCATCGCCATGGCTGTCGTCATGGTAACGGTCATCTTCGCCATCGTCTATGTCCAGCAAGGCCGCCGCAACGTACCGGTCATGTACCCGGGCCGGCGCATGGGCAACCGCATGTCCATGCCTGTCAAGGGCACCCTGCCGCTGATGGTCAACCTGGCAGGAATGATCCCGCTCATTTTCGCCAGCGCCATCCTGCAATTCCCTACCCTGGTGGCCTCCTGGATGTTGAGATCCTCGAACGAAGGCGTGGTCAACTTTGCCACCAGCATGTACAACACTTTCAATGCCCAGGGCTCGAATCCGTGGATCTATTGGCTGCTGTACTTTATCTTCGTGGTCGTGTTGAGTTTCTTCTACACCGACGTGATGTTCACCCAGCAGAACTATGGCGATAACCTGAAGAAAGTCGGCGCGCAGATTCCCGGCGTCAACCGCGGCGCACCGACCCAGAAATACCTGACCAAGGTCCAGCGCCGCATCACCCTGCCGGGTGCCCTCTTCCTGGGCATTGTAGCCATCCTGCCATACCTGATCGGGCTGGCCCTCAATGCCGCGGGAATCAACACCGGTTCCTCCTCGACCCTGTTCCTGACCACCTCTTCCGGCTTGCTCATCGTCGTCGGCGTGGTTCGCGACACGTTCATGAATATTGACGCCGAACTGAAACTGCACGGATACGACGAGAAACTGCTGGTCAGGTAAGAGGACCATGCCCGTCTACATCGTTCTCCTCGGACCTCCCGGCGTGGGCAAAGGCACCCAGGCAAAAATCCTGGCCGAAACGGCCGGATTGCCGCACATCTCCTCCGGAGATTTGTTCCGCGAGAACATTAAAAACGAGACTGAACTGGGTAAACTGGCACAGTCGTACATGAACCGGGGCGAACTGGTGCCGGATGATGTCACCATCGGCATGATCCGCGCCCGCCTCTCCCAGCCGGACTGCGCCCAGGGTGCCCTGCTCGACGGCTTCCCTCGCACCATCGTGCAGGCGGAGGCCCTCGAGAAACTGCTGGCAGAATTCGATGGCCGCGTCAACCACGTGCCTTACATCACTGCCGCCGAGGATGTGCTCGTCGAGCGCCTGGGCGGACGCTGGACCTGCCGGGCCAACGGGCACGTTTTCCACGAGAAGCATAATCCGCCTCAACAGGCTGGGGTGTGCGATCTCGACGGCTCGGAACTTTATCAACGTGACGACGACAGGTCTGAAACCGTCTTGCGCCGCATCCAGGTCTATTTCGCGCAAACGGCTCCCCTGGTTGCCTTTTACCGTCAGCAGGGTCTGTTGACCGAGATCAACGGCACTCAGGCAATTGAAGACGTCACGAAAGACCTGCTGGCAGTTCTGAAGAGATAATATGGTCCGGGATCACAACATTCATATCAAAACCCCGGCCGAGATTGCCATTATGCGTGAAGCCGGCCGCGTCAATAACCTGGCGCTGGCCGCGGTACGAGAACTTTTACAACCCGGCGTCACCACCGCAGACCTCAACGCGGCTGCTGAGGAAGTCCTGCGGAAGCATGGCGCGTACTCACCCTTCAAGAACTACGGCCACCCGCCGTTCCCGGCCTCCATCTGTGTCAGCATCAACGAGCAGTTGGTGCACGGCATCCCGGGAAAACGCAAACTCCAGGAAGGCGACATCGTCTCGGTGGATTGCGGTACGGTGCTGGAAGGCTACGTGGGCGACTCGGCGTTC
>JBFMCM010000199.1:0-3298 GCA_040754355.1 Chloroflexota bacterium
GAGCCGCCCACACACCCCCCATCCTCCCCTTTTCATTGAGGAGTTACCGTCAGTCTTGTTTTCGAGGCTTGCTTCTTTTGTAACGCTGGAATGGGACCAAGAGGATGAATCCGATTGCAATCAGGACCTCTCCTATCTGCACTCCCGTCGCCTGCCATGGGCCGAAAAGGGGCAGGCGCGGATAGAGTTGTGTCCCCATACCGAATATATCTGCCATCCCTGAAAATACAGCAATGACATAGCCCGTGGCTACCAGCCGTGAACCGATGTCCGCGGCGATGGTGCGCCCGCCATTTTTCCAAAAGCCGGTCAGGCCGATGTAGCCGCCTAAACAAATAATACCCAGCCCCACGGTGAAGACGGAAATTTGTATGAACCCGACCACCGGGCTGCGGTCCAGACCAAAGAGGGCCGGTTTTGCCCCAAGCATGAAAAGGAGCAAGCCAAACAGGGTCAGGGACAGGCTGAAGCGTGTGCGCAGCCGGGACGGACTGGTGAGCGGGGTTGTGTCGGGAGAGACGGGCGTGTCAGGGATTGTCATCATGGCAGGTAAGTCTGGAGATGCCGCTTCCAGTTCCCGGAGAAAATCGCGGCCACCTCCTCGTCTTGGTATCCTTTCGCGGACAGGATGGGGCCGAGTTTCTGCAGGTCGGCGATGCTATCCACCTCGCCGGGGACGGCCTCCACGCCAAAACCGCCGTCGAAGTCGCTGCCAAAACCCACATGCCGGGCATTCCCAACCATCTGGCAGATGTGGTCCACGTGGGCGGCAACCATCTCCAGCGAAATGCCATCGCGCCGGTCACCGCGCTGCCAGCCGTAATTCAGGAACTTACAACTAGGCACAAGCCCGATCACTCCCTCGCGGCTGATCAAGGCTTTGATCACATCGTCAGGTAAATGCCGGTTGCCAGCGTATTCGGGGATGATTGCCGCGGCGTTGGCGTGGCTGGCGATGACCGGACCCGGATACTGGTCCAGGGACTGCCGCGCGGCGAGTTCGTCCATGTGGCTGATGTCGAGCGTGAACCCGATCCCGGCCATGGCCTCGAGCAGGACGCGCCCTTCGCCCGTGAGCGGACCGGGCTCCCGCGTCCCGCCGCAGTAGCGGGTGCCAGCCCAGGCCAGACCGAGGATGCGCACGCCTGCCTCCCACCACAATTCGAGTTCCTTCGGGGAGCGGACGCCCTCCGCGCCTTCCATCAGCGGCAGGATGCCGACCGGGTGCGTTTGGGCGGAGGCGTCGGCCCAATGGTTGAGGACGGATTCCAGGTCGGCGCGTGAACCGATGAGGCGGAAATGTTCAGGGTGCCGGTCGGTCAGTTCGTGGTAGAGGTTCAACTGGTCGCGATAGAGGCGGTGGGCCTCGTCGAAGTTCGTGTAAAAAATGGTTTCCCAGTCGTGCCGGTTCTTGCCGGGCGTGACGAACAGGGTGCCAAAGACGGTGGCCACCCGGCCCTGTTGGTATTCCGGCCAGCCGAGCAGGGTGTGCCCTTGATGCTGGATTGCCGGAGCGTCCGCCTCGTCTTCCAGCCGGCGCGTTTCTGCGGCGGGGCGGGTATAGTCGCGGCCAAAGGCCTGGATGTTCCAGGCGAGGTCTTGGTGGGCGTCAACAATCAATGGGAGGGGCATACGAAACGGAAAACCCGGTTCCCCACACAGGCGCGGGAAACCGGGCTTTGGCAGGTGATATTATTCTTCTTCGCTCTCGAGGTTGACACCTTCGAGGTCAATTTGCTTGAAGTCGAGGTCTTTGTAGGCGCCGGAATCCACTTTGCGCAGGCTCAGGCCGATGCGGCGCTGGTCGGGGTCAATGCGGATGATGCGCAGGGTAAGCACCTCGCCCTCGTGCAGTTTTTCTTTGGGATGTTCGATGCGCGTCTCGCTGATTTCGGAGATGTGGATGAGGCCTTCCAGGTCGCCTTCCAGCCGGGCAAAGGCGCCGAACTTGGTGAGCCGGGTGATGACACCCTCCACCAGTTGGCCGACCTTGTACTTTTCCACTTTCTTTTGCCAGGGATCGTTCTGCAGGGCGCGGATGGAAAGGCCGATGCGTTTCTTTTCGCGGTCAATGTTGATGACCTTGACCTGCACTTCCTGGCCAACTTCGAGCACCTCGGAGGGGTGCGTGACCCGCTCCCAGGAGATTTCGGACAGGTGCACCAGGCCGTCGGCGCCGTTGACGTTGACGAAAGCGCCGAAATCGGCCACACTGGTGACCCGGCCGGTGTAGACCTTGCCTTCCTCCAGCGATTCGATGACCCGTTCCTTGATGGACTGGCGCGTTTCGGTGGAGGCAGCCCGTTCCGACAGGATCAGACGGCGGCGTTTGCGGTCCACTTCGATGACGCGCACGGTGATGGTTTCACCGACCATCTTGGAGTAGCGGGCATCCGGCGTTTCGCCGGTAACTGCCATGCGGCGGGTGATGCCCAGTTGGGAAGCGGGGACGAAGCCGCGCAGCCCGTGGATGGGGACGATCAGGCCGCCCTTGTTGAAGCCGTCCACGCAGCCTTCGAAGGAACTGCTCTCTTCGAGCATCTTCTCCACTTCGACCCAGCCTTTTTGTTCCAGGGCGCGGGTGTAGGAGAGGACGACGTTCCCGCTGGCATCCTCAGCGGATAAGACGTAAACCAGGATTTCCTGGCCAATGGTCAGCGCAGCGCGCTCTTCGGCCTCGATTGATTCGAGTTCGCGGCCGGTGATGACGCCTTCCGATTTGGCTCCCACGCTGACCAGGATCTGGGTCGGGCTGATGCTGGCGATGACGCCAGTGCGGATTTCGCCGGGCTGGGGAAAATCGAGCGCCAGCCCTTCCTGGTTGAGCAGGGTTTCCATGTTCTGTTGGTTGTTGTTGCCCTCGGCAGGCGGGGTGTTCTCGGGCGACTCCCCCGACCCGAGCTGGGATTCATTATTTTCCATCTAAGAAACTCCGGAGATTGATATTTGAAAAATTATACCAGCCGTTTGGACATGTTGGCAACCCTCGTTTCCACCCAATCTGGGCTTGGACACGCCCCCAAACGGCCTGCGAAACGATCTTACCTGGTTGACTAATTGCGTGCCATCCGCCCGCCCCATAACAGGCCGACCAGGATAATGGCCACCAATAGAATTCCCAAAACCAGGATGCCGGTCGTATCAGCCGAGGCGGGACCCTCAGCCTGCTCCGCCGTCGCGGAGGGAGAGGCGGCCGGCGCGGCAGTGGCGGTCGGCGCCAGGCCTGCCTCGGGCGCGGCGCGCACGCCGCCGAAGGCCAGCACGGTCCCGGCCAGGAAGGCCGCAGACAGGAGAATGA
>JBFMCM010000200.1:0-4976 GCA_040754355.1 Chloroflexota bacterium
ATGCAGTACCTGGAGCGCTACTCGCCCGAGCAGATGCGCCGCCACGACGTGATTCCGGGCATCACCGGCTGGGCGCAGGTCAACGGGCGCAACGCCCTGACGTGGGACGAAAAATTCGCCCTCGATCTGTGGTACGTGGACCATTGGTCGTTTTGGCTGGATATCAAGATATTATTCCTGACGTTGTGGAAAGCCCTCAAGCGCGAGGGCATCAGCCAGCCGGGTCATGCAACAATGGAGGAGTTCAAAGGGAATAAGTAGGTCACGCATTTTGCGTGACAATACTACCAACCCGTCACGCTTGATAAGAGCGACCTAACCCCCAACCCCTTCCCAAATGGGAAGGGGAACCTTCCCTCCCCTTGGCAGAGAACTGCTCCTCCCCCCTTGGGGGGAGGCTGGGAGGGGGTCCAAAGGGAGAACCATGCCAATCGAGAATATCATCCCAGGCCAGAAAATCAGCCCCGAAAAACTACAACTTGCCCGTCAACTGCGCCAGGAAATGACGCCCGCCGAAAGGAAACTGTGGCAAGCCTTGCGCGGGAATCGCCTGGGCGGCTTTCACTTCCGCCGCCAGCAGATCATTGCCGGGTTTATCATAGACTTCTATTGCCACGCCGCGGGGTTGGTCATCGAATTGGATGGCGATGTCCACAGTCAGCAGGAGGAATATGATACCGAGCGCGATGCAACTCTCGTGGCAATGGGCTTGAGGGTCGTCAGGATAAGGGATGAGCGCGTGGAAACAGACTTCAACAAGGTGGTACAGGAAATACTTGCCGCTTGCAGGCACGGGAAAAAGGCTGGGTAAACCAACAAAACAGCCGGGCGTTCCCACCCGGCCAATGAGTGACGAGAGAATTGTCATCACGGAGTCTGTGATTATCTACTGAATAATCCCGATTTCCTTCCTGGCCTTCTCGATCACCCTAAAGCATAACCTATTTCCTTCGGCTCGTGCGCCGCCAAGTCGGTGGCGCGCAGGCGCGCCAGTCCCTCCGGCACGGCGGGGGAGGTCAACGCCGTCATTAGGATCGGAAGCCATTAAATTTAAGTTGACTTGGGGATAGGTTCGTTATATTATTACTTACAGAAAGTAATTTACTTTCATTCCCGCCCTTCTTATCGGAATTCAATGTCTGAACTAAGCCTCGTCTCCCCAAAAACCATTGCCCAGGCTGAGATGCGCAACATCAACCGCTCGGCCGTTCTGGAATATCTACGGCTGGTGAAAACAGCCTCCCGCACGGAGATGGCAGAGGCCCTGAATATCAGCCTGCCGTCCATCGTCCGCATAATAGACCAGTTGATCGCCTCCGGGTTGGTGCGCGCCACCGGCCAGAAAGTGCTTGGGCGCGGGCGGGGGCGCGACCTGCTGGAATTGAACGTCAACGAAAACCTGGCGATTGGCATTGACCTGGGAGGCAGCCACATCAGCGGCGCGTTGGTCAATCTGGGAGGGAGGATGCTGCAGGAATTTCAGGATTCAATCATCGGGGGCAGTGGGGAGGAGAACTACAACAAGCTGGCCGACTTTCTGCGCAGGATTCTTGGTAAAACCCAAAAACAAATCCCCCGCATTCTTGGAATCGCCATCGGGGTTCCGGGGATTCTCGAAAGCCGGACTGGGACTGTCAAGTTGGCGCCCGGCCTTGAATGGAACGAGTTTCCACTCCAACAGAGGCTGCAGGAGATCACTGAACTACCGGTCATCCTCGAAAACGATGTCAACCTGGCTTGCCTGGGGGAACACTGGTTCGGCGCCGGGAAAGGGGTCCGCGACCTGGTGATGATCGCCATCGGGACAGGCATTGGAGCGGGGATCATTCTGGACGGAAAGTTGCATCGCGGGCACAGTGAGGCTTCCGGTGAGATAGGCTACATCCTGCCGGGCATTCAGTTTTTGAACAACCAGTATCCGGGGTTCGGCGCTCTGGAAAGCGTCGCCTCCGGAAAGGGTATCGCTGAACAGGCTGCCAAAATATGGTTTGCCTATTATGGGTCGGTGATGTCCCCGAAGATGGAAGCATCCGATGTATTTCAGGCCGCTCAAGAGGGACAAGCCTGGGCAGTCCAGGTGGTCGCTGAGACGGTGGATTATCTCAGCCTTGCCATGGCGAACGTGATCGTGTGCCTGGACCCCGAACTCGTCATCTTGGGAGGCGGGGTGGCAGGCTCAGCGGGCATGCTCATCGAACCGATCAAAAAGCGGCTCACGGGCGTCATCCCCAGGCTGCCCCGGATCGAAGGCTCGCTCCTGAACGACAAGGCGGCCATCCTGGGAGCGGTGGTGCGCGTCTTCCAAAAATACACGGATTATTCGGTGGTACACAACGGTTAGGATACTCTTATGGAGAGAGTCTCTCCCCGCCTGTGCAATTGCGCAGCCCAGAAAGGCTGGTGAAGTCATGAACCTGGATCAATTTTTCTCCTGCCCGATCATTGATTGCCATATCCATTACCCGCATCTTTCGCAAATGCCAAAGTTGCTGCAAGTCTGTGACGGCCTGAACATCGAGCGATTCAACATCGTTTGCACGCCAGACCGGTCACGCCTGAGCCTGGTGCCGGATGCCCTGCATCTCAAGGCTCACCATCCGCAGCGGGTCTTTGTCTTCGGCGGTTTGGACGTTTCAGTGTATTTCCGGGCTCCGCAGCAGGTCGGCGCGATGTTTGCCGGCATGCTCGACCAGCTGGTCGAGGCCGGCTGTGACGGCATCAAGATGATCGAGGGCAAACCGGACATGCGCAAGATGCTTCCAATCCCGCCCTTCGATAGCGATGCCTTTGCTCCCTTCTGGGAAAAAATGGCTCAGGCCCAGGTGCCCCTGATCTTCCATGTCAACGACCCGGAAGAATTTTGGGATGCGAGCCGGATTCCAGATTGGGCAATGCAGCGCGGCTGGTTCTACGGGGACGGCACCTTCATCAACAACGAGTCCCAGTATGCCGAGATATTCAACCTGCTGTCCCGGACCCCAAATCTCAAGGTGATCTTCGCCCATTTCTTCTTCCTCTCTGCCCAGTTCCCCCGGCTGGAGGATCTGCTAGAGCGCTACCCCAATGTTTCCATTGACCTGACACCTGGCATCGAAATGTATCGTAACTTTTCTACCTCCATCGAGAAGACGCGCGAATTTTTCCTTAAATATCAAGACCGCATCCTGTTCGGCACCGACATCGGCGCCCGCGCCCTGCTCAGCAGCCCGCAGACGGACATCGAATTGGCCGAAAGCCGGGAACGGGTGACCTTGGTCCGCAATTGCCTCGAGAACCCGGGTGAATATCATCTCCAGCCCGGAGGTGGTTTCCTGTTTGGCGAGCAAAAAGCGACTTTCCGCGGCCTGGATTTGCCAGATTCCGTTCTACATAAAATCTACCACCAGAATTTCGAAAGGGTTGTCTCCCCTTCCCCACGCCCTCTCAATCCCGGATTGATCGTGGAAATGTGCAATCAAATCGAAATGATGATCCAGATGCAAGGGTCGAGTCAGCCCGGCGTACCCGGCGACCCATCCGTCGTGAGCCAGGTCAGATCCTTCTTTGAGTCAGTCGTCTGACAGGCCGTTCTCACCATTCGTTTCATTCTGAAGGAGGCACATATGAAACACATCAAGAAGTGGCAGGAACCGTTCTATGCCATCGGGGGATTCGGCCCGGGCTTCATGTACCAGCTGGTATTGACCTACCTGCTGTACTACTACCGCCCGGCCCAGGCCAAGATCGCCGAGGGCGCCCTGGTCTTGGCCCCCGCGGCAGGCTACGCCCTCGGAATGCTGGTCGCCCGCATCCTGGATGGGTTGGTCGACATCCCCATCGCCAGCTGGACGGATAACCTGAAGAGCAAGTGGGGGCGCCGCAGGCCGCTGATGCTCCTGGGCTTCATCCCGACAATCATCTTTTTCGTCCTGCTCTGGTATCCTCCCCTCACCGGGACCAGCCTGGGCGAGGATGGGCACTGGGGCAATGCCCTGTATGTCGCGGTAGTCAGCACGGGATACTTCTTCTTCCACACCCTGATCGTCGTTCCCTACCTGGCCGCACTGTCCGAGATCGTCGCCGATGAGAACTCGCGGGTGAGGGTGGCCAGCTGGCAGACGTTCTTCAACACCGGCAGTTATGTGCTAGTCTTCGTCGTGGCGCCCCTGCTCTTTGAAAAATTTGGGGTGCGCGGCGCGGCGCTGTTGCTGCTCCCCAGCTTCCTGACCTTCATCGGACCGCTCCTGGTGATCAAGGAATCTCCCTCGGATGGCTCAGCTGGACAGGCTGCCGAGGCGAAAGTCCCGCTGTGGCAGAGTTTCAAGCAAACCCTGACCAACAAGACATTCCTGATCTACATGTCCTCCGTGGCCACCTTCTTCTTCGGCCTGCAACTCTTCCTGGGAGGCCTGGCTTTCATGGCAGCTGACATGATGGGAATTTCTGAATCGCAACTCGGCCTGATGAACGCGGCCGCCTTCGCTCCCGTCCCGATCATGCTGATCATCTTCAACCTCATGACCCGCAAATGGGGCGCCAAGGCTGCCTTCCGGTGGTCCCTGCTGGTCTTTGCCTTCGCCATGCTGCTCTTCCCGTTGAGCTGGTCGCGCTTCAATATCCCTGTTTCGCCCTTGATCATCGGGATTATCGCCAGCGCCATCGGCAGCTTCTCGATCGGCGCCTTCTTCACCATCCCGTACGCCTTTCCCGCTCACATCGCGGCCGTGGACGCCGAGCAGACCGGTAAGAATCGGGCCGGGATGTTCTTTGCCGTTCAGGGTGTCATCAACCAGTTCGTGGGTTCCCTGGCCGGATCGGCGCTGGTACTCCTGCTAACCTGGCAGTACGGTGTCGTCGCCGTCGGGCCGGCGGTCGCCATCCTCATGGTGCTGGCCTTCTTCCTGTTCAGGAACTATCCGCTGGGAAAGCCATCCTCCGCACCCGGGAAAAAATAATCCCTCCCTCCCGCCTAGCCCCTGAACCTGCTGCCTGGCAGT
>JBFMCM010000201.1:0-2292 GCA_040754355.1 Chloroflexota bacterium
CCGGAGGCTTGCAGGGAAGCGGTCAATTTTTCGAGACGGGAGGCTGGCATGGGATACTCCATCGGAAGGAAAATTGTTGGGAAGTCTTCATTCCCATATTCGAACCGTCCCGCAGGGCGAAAAAACGACCAGGGCTCTCGATAAAACCTGCGGGATGTCCTGTCTTTCGTCACAATTGTAAATCATCTGGCAGGAAACCGGGCGAGGGAAAGTCGTTTCGTGGTATCATTCCCCCGCCACAGGTAGCCTGCATGGAAGATAAAATCACCATCATCGAAGGTCCGCCTCCCGTTTTCGAACCGGTCCAGGACGGCTGGGCGCTCGGCCTGGGCGAAAGCCCGCGCCTGCCATTGACCGTGATGACCCGCCTGCGGACGTTCAACGGCCCGGCGCTGGTGGAACGCTGCTACCGGCGCTGGAAGTCCAACCTGCCCATCCATCTGCATTACCGCAACGACCTGGGGTTGGAAGAAAAAGCCCCCATCGTGGCGGCGCGTTCGGTCACCACCCAGGAGGGTCACGTGCTGCTGCTGTGGATCTCGCTCGACATGCAGAAGGTGCAGATCGAACTCGATTCAGGGGACGACGAGGCCGGGGAGGAGTGACAGGATCAGGGCGCTGCCCCGAGCCTGTCGAGGGGTCCCGAACGCCGCGGGCGGCCAAGTTGGCTGTTTTTTTGTGACAAAACTCACGAGGGAAGTCACAAAGGCGAGTGGTTTTTGTCATATTGACGCCCCAGCCGGAATCGTGTTACCTTTAAGGCCGCAGAAATATCCTAGGTGGAACCGCCCATGAAGGTATTCACTTCCATAGGCACTCAGTAAAGCGGGCTTCCCGTCCGGGGATGCCCGCTTATGTTTTCACCAAGCATACACTTCCCTCAGGAGAGATAAATATGGCTGAAAAGTTCAATGAATTCGAAATGGCGCAGAAGCAATTCGACCACGTTGCCAAACTGCTCAACCTCGACCCGCAGGTGGCCGAGGTGCTGCGCTGGCCGATGCGCGAGTTCCATTTTCGCATCCCTGTGCGCATGGACAATGGCACCATCCGCGTCTTCGAAGGCTTCCGCGTCCAGCACAACGACGCGCGCGGCCCCAACAAAGGCGGCATCCGCTTCCACCAGGCCGAGACCTTCGACATGGTGCGCGCCCTGGCAACCTGGATGACCTGGAAGTGCGCCGTGGCCGACATCCCGTTGGGCGGCGGCAAGGGCGGCATCGTGGTGGACCCCGCCACGCTTTCGGTCGGTGAGAAGGAACGCCTGTGCCGCGGCTGGGTGCAGAAGATGTGGAAGAACATCGGCCCGCGCCAGGATGTTCCCGCCCCGGACGTCGGCACGACCCCGCAAATGATGGGCTGGATGATGGACGAGTATTCCAAACTCGTCGGACAGTACACCCCCGGCGTATTCACCGGCAAGCCGCTGGGAGGCGGCGGGTCGGAAGGCCGCACCGAGGCAACCGGCTACGGCGTCATCTACACCGTGCGCGAGGCTATGAAGCACCTGAAGCTGGACCCGAAGAAATCCGTGGCCGCCATGCAGGGTTTCGGTAACGTGACCCAGTACGCCGCCATCGGTTTCATCGAAATGCTGGGCGGCAAGGTGGCCTGCGTCTCCTGCTGGGACCGCAACGACAAGTGCGCTTACACCTACAGCAAGGAAGGCGGCATTGACCCGCACTTCCTGCTGACCATCACCGACCAGTACGGCACGATTGACAAGAAAGCCGCCGAGAAGGCTGGTTACAAGGTCGAGGACGGCGACGCTTGGATTTCCAAGGAAGCCGATGTGATCATGCCCGGTGCCCTCTCCGGTGCCGTCAACGCCGAGACCGTCAAGAAGATGACGAAGCGCGCCAAGATCGTAGCCGAAGGCGCAAACGGTCCCTGCACGCCCGAAGCCGACGAATACTTCAAAGCCAATAACATCTTCGATATCCCAGACTTCCTGTGCAACGCCGGCGGCGTGACCTGCTCCTACTTCGAGCAAGTCCAGAACGACATGAATTTCTACTGGCCGAAGGAAGAGGTGCTGACCAAACTGGATGCCAAGATGACGGCCGCCTTCCATGCCGTATTGGATATGTCCATCAAGCAGAAAGTTTACATGCGCGACGCGGCCTACATGGTGGCCATTGACCGCGTGGTCAAGGCTATGCAGTTGCGCGGCTGGGTCTAGTCTCGCGGTTCATTTCGTTAAATGGCAGAGGCGGCCTCGAAAGGCCGCCTCTTTTTTTTTGCGCTACTACTGTTTCGCCGTCAGGTACTGGATCAAACCCTGAATGAATT
>JBFMCM010000202.1:0-2576 GCA_040754355.1 Chloroflexota bacterium
TGTGGTGGGGGACATAACGATTGGTTCTGATGTGATCATCGGTGTTGGCGCCATGATCGTGCGTTCCGTGCCGGAACATTCACGCGTCTTCAGCCCGCGGCCGTCCGTGTTGACAAACCACCCGAGTCATCACCTGGCGGAACCGGGCAGCGACGAGCACATCCGTGACCCGTACAGCATCTGGCGTTGATATCCGCCTCAATTGCCAGAACAGGAAAGACGCTGCCCGGAACCGTTCGCCACGGTGGCCACACGGACGATACTCAAACTAAAATGACCCCCAAACCCTGGAAAATCCTTGCTTCTACGTACCTGCGCAAAAACATCCGCCTTGACCGCTGCGAACTCCCCACCGGGCAGATCATCGAAGGGACGGTCCTGGAATTCGGCGATTGGGTCACTGTGCTGGCGTTGACAAAAGAGCAGGAAGTGGTGCTCATCCGCCAGTACCGTCACGGCGCGCAAAAAGTAATCGTGGAATTGCCCGGCGGGGCAATGGACAGGGATGACGAAAGTCCGCTGACCGCCGCCCAACGGGAACTGCAGGAAGAGACCGGCTACACCAGCGACCATATCGTCCAGGTGGGCTGTGTCTCCCCGAACCCGGCCAACCACACCAACCGCATCTATTCCTTCCTGGCATTGGACGCCGAGAAGAACGGCGGGCAATGCCTCGACGAGACCGAAGAGATCGAGGTACTCCTCAAGCCATTGGAAGACGTGATCACCATGGCTAAAAACGGTGAATTGCTTCAGTCCATGCAGGTGAGCACGTTGTTCTTTACCCTGGCCTACCTGAACCGGCTTTCCTGATGAATCCTTTTTCCAAACTGACCATTGCCCTCAAAGCCGCTCGCCAGTTGGGGCTCGAACAGGTGGGGCTGTACGCGTTGTACAAGTTCGGGCTGTGGACCGGTCATTATTGGCGCATGACGGACCACGGACGGCGGACAATGGACGATGGTCAATGGTCTATGGTCCATCGTCCGTTGTTCGCTTTTCCCCCCCGCGCGGACCTCGAAACTGTTCTCGGCAAGGATGGCAAAGCCGCCCTGCTCGCCGAAGCCGACGAAATTGTGGATGGCAAAGTCCGACTCTTCGGTGCGCAGCCGGTGGAACTTATCCTGGCCCTGCCCGGAAAACTGGCGCACTGGACGGCTTACGAAACCGGCAAAGTTCCCTTGCCCCCCGTCTCCGAACCTGCCAACCTGCCAACCTGTGACGTGAAACGCATCTGGGAACCCGCCCGCTTCGGTTGGGCATTCGTCCTCGGCCGCGCCTGCCATTTGACTGGCGATGAAAAATACGCCGAAACCTTCTGGAAGAATTTCGAAACTTTCACGGATGCCAACCCGCCCTGTCTCGGCCCGAATTGGATGAGCGGGCAGGAAGTTGCCCTGCGTCTGATGGCCTTCGTCTGGGCGGGGCAGGTTTTCGACGCCGCACCCGCCTCCACGCCGGCGCGCAAGCAGCGGCTGGCGGCCTCGGTCGCCGCGCACGCTGCCAGGATTCTGCCTACGCTTTTGTATGCCCGCGCCCAGCACAACAACCACCTGCTCACCGAAGCCGCCGGTCTGCTCACCGCCGGGCTGGCCCTGCCTGACCATCCCGACACCCCGCGCTGGCGCGGCCTCGGCTGGCGCTGGCTCAACCACGGCCTCCAGTCACAGATCGACTCTTACGGCGAGTATGCCCAGCACAGCACCAACTACCATCGCCTGATGCTCCAGGTCGTCTTGTGGACGAACGCCCTGGTGAAGAATTTCGACTTGCGCTGGCCGCGTCCGACTCTCGAGGCGGTCGGGCGCTCGGTCCACTGGCTGCTGTCGCTGCTGGATTCCGAGTCGGGCCGGACCCCGAACCTGGGCGCCAATGACGGGGCTTACATATTCCCATTGACCATTTCCACTTTTTCTGATTTTCGGCCTGTCGCCCACGCCGCAGCCCGTGCCTTCCTCGACTACATCCTGCCGGGCGGAGTCTGGGATGAGATGGGGCTTTGGTTTGGTGCGCAGGTTGGTGGTCCGAGGGCGATTGCCTTGCCGCGCTACCTCGGCGACCAGTTGTACGGCCGGCAGTCCTGGGCCTATTTCCGCACTGCGCAGTTCAACTCCCGCCCCTCCCACGCCGACCAGTTGCACCTCGACCTGTGGTGGCGCGGCCTGAACGTCGCCCAGGATGCCGGGACGTATCTCTACAATGCAGACAAGCCCTGGGACAACTCCCTGGTGACGGCCTTCGTCCACAACACAGTGACGGTGAACGGCCGCGACCAAATGAAGCGCGCCGGGCGCTTCTTGTACCTGGACTGGGTCAACGCCTACCGGCGCGGCTTGCCGGTCGAGGCGCTATCCGAATTACAGCGCCTCCGCGGCCGCTATTGGGGAGGCGGCTGCCGTCACACGCGCATCGTCAGCGTGTACGAAGACGACCGCTGGCGGGTGAGGGATGAAATCCTGCCCCTGCGCATGCCCTGGCAGAACAGGCCGCTCGCCGCGCGTCTGCACTGGCTGTTGCCCGATTACCCGTGGAGAGTCGATAGTCGAGAGTCGGGAGTAATGGTTGTGCTGGATTCG